>CANJZR010000285.1 GCA_947479075.1 Planctomycetaceae bacterium | reverse complement strand
TAAGCGTTCGATTCTGGCTCGTCGTTCAGCAGCTGATTGACCGAAGAGCTTTCCGAAAAAGTCGAGGTTCTCCTGAACACTCAACTCCTGATACAGATTCTTTCCCAGCCCTTGAGGCAGATAGGCAATTCGGCTGCAGATCTCGTGGCGATGCTTCGCACTGGCCATGCTGCCATCGAGGACGTTCACGGTTCCCGTCTGCAGCTTTCTCGCTCCTGACAACAATCCCAGCAGTGTCGATTTGCCAACGCCATCGGGGCCGATCAGACCGACCATCTTCCCCACGGGGAGCTGAACCGAGACTCCATCGAGCGCATGCACTTTTTTGTAGAGATGCGTGACACCGATGACCTCAGCGACATAACCACTCGGAGAGGAAGGTCTCGCGGCAGCTGTCTGGTTCATGTTCATCGCCTCGATTCAGGGAAGCGATTTTGGGGAGTGGATCTCTGACAAGTCGTCGGGAAAACGTTTCTCCAGTGAGGCTGGCCAGGGAGTCGATTCGTCGAGACGCACATAGGCCCCGCCGCGAATCCCGGTTTTGATCTTCTCGAGATGCCGACGCACTGCCTCCGGCGGAACCTGCACTTTGACGCGGAACATTAACTTATCGCGTTCGCTGGCGGTTTCGACCTGTTTCGGGGTGAACTGAGCTTCGGGGGAGACGAAGCTGACTTTGGCAACACCGGCGTATCCCGGGGCCACATCCAGCGTGATGCGAGCTTCTGCTCCCAAGGAGATTCGGGCCACATCCCGGGAGGGGAGAAATATCTCCATGTAGATATCGCTCAGGTCGAGCAAAGTCAGAACCTTTCCACCGCCAGCGAGCACTTCACCGTTTTCTGCCAGCCGGTACAGCACCCGCCCTCGGGTGGGGGACTTCAGGACCGCGTCATCAATCTGGACTTCGATCTGTTTGGCTCCGGCCCGTGCGGCATCGACAGACCGCTCGGCGGTGTTGACGGCAGCCTTGGCGGCATCCACTGCGGCAATCGCCACATCACGCTGGTTCTGTTTCTGATCAAACTCTTCCTGAGGTGTCGCTTTTTCTTTTAAGAGCCTCTCTGATCGATCAAGCCTCGCTTGTGCTAACTTCAGCTCGCTTTCGCGTTCAGCAATCACAGCCTTCGATTGATTCACTGCTTCCTGAGCTTCTGCGAGATGAGCCAGGGCTTGAGCGTGCGTGGCTTCGAGTTCCTGGGTATCCATTCTGGCCAGGACCTGTCCAGGTTCGACAAGGTCTCCCTCTCGGACCAGGACCTCTTTTACACGTCCCGGATACTTTGCGGACACATCAACCTGGACTGCTTCAATCCGGCCGTTCCCGTAGACAATCCCCTCGGGGAGCGGAGGAGCCTGCAAGCTGCGCCACCATTGCCATCCGAGATAGCCTCCCACAATGATGACAACCAGCAATCCGAGACGCAGAGAGACCTTCATGTTTCAGTGCCGTTTTCTGTCTCTATTGTCGATTGGTTTCCTGACGTAGTGTAACGCAAGCGACTTGGCGGATGTAGAAGTCTCCAGTATTGAGAAGCAAATTGAGAGGCGATAGGAATGAGCTCCCCCTGTCATCTCCTCGCGATTACTTTGTTGCAGTGTGGGCGATCGCAGGAGGAGCAATCGGGAGTGGAACGTTCTCACAATTTTGTTCGAGACTCACTGAGGGTTCATTCGCCACAGAGTGAAGTTCAGTACCGCAGCAAAACTGACCCAGGCCAGATAGGGGACGAGCAGCCATCCCGCCGGTCTGTTCACCTGCCAGAAGGCCATTAGAGTGGCGCTCAATGATAGCCAGAGCATCGCAATGTCGATCAACGCGAGTCCGATTCGATGCATTCCGAAGAACAGCGGAGTCCAAACAGCATTCAGTACTAGTTGGACTAAAAACAGTCCCAACGGTAGACGTTGGGCTTTCCATCCCCCCTGACTCCACACCAGCCAGGCAGCCACTCCCATCATGAGATACAGCACGGTCCAGACCGGACCAAACACCCATGCCGGAGGATTCCAGGAGGGTGTGTTTAATCTTGTATACCAGCCATCAATAGTCACGAAGATCCCGGTGCTCGCAGCCGTGAAACACAAGACCCACCAACCGACCAACGCGAGTACATTTCGATTGTGGACTGACTGAGAGTGGTCAGTGGTACTCATGGGGGGCTCTTCGTTACGCGGCAGATCGAACAGACATTTGAAAAGTCTAACCACATCGTCATGCAAATGAGATCAGGGGTTTGATCATCCCGTCCTCTTTGGATTGCATCATCCGAAATGCCTTCTCGATCTCCGAGAACGTGAACCGGTGCGTGGTCAGTGGCAAGGGATCCACGCGACCAGTCTCGATCAGCCGCATCAATCGGCTCATCCGCTCCGAGCCTCCGGGGCACAAGGCAGTACGGATCACTTTGTCACTCATGCCGACTCCCCAGGCTTCGCGGGGAATCGGGACGTTGTCTCCGTCGCCGTGATAACCGATGTTCGAGATCGTTCCGCCGGGCCGGGTGACTTTGACACAGGCTGCAAATGTCTGTGACGAGCCAAGAGCCTCGATGGCCGAATCAACACCCACGCCACCCGTCAGCTTCAGAATGGCTTCGATCGGATCCTCTTTGGTGAAGTCCACAATCACATCGCAGCCGAACTTTCGGGCCAAGGTGATTCGATTTGGCATCGATTCGACTCCAATGATGAGCCCCGCGCCTCGCAGCCGAGCCCCAACTGTGGCCATCATTCCGACGGGGCCTTGCGAGAAAATCGCGACGCTACCTCCGATTGGAATGTTCGCATACTCGGACGCGACAAAACCGGTCGATAGCATGTCGCAGCAGTAAGCCGCCTGATCGTCGGTCAGCCCATCTGGAATCGGAGCGAGATTGGCGATGGCGTTATTGACGTGAAAGTATTCAGCGAAACTTCCATCCTTGATGTTCGCGAATTTCCAGCCGCCGAGCAGGCCGCCGCACTGGCTGGAGTACCCTCGCTGGCAATTCTCACAGGCGAAGCATGGCGTAATCGCACTGACCGCCACTCGCTGGCCAAGATGAAAACGACCACTCGCAGCTGCGACTTCGCCCAGCTCATGAATAATCCCCACAGCCTCGTGCCCGAGCGTGAGTCCCTGACGGTCACCAATTGCCCCCGCGACGGTGTGAGTGTCTGACGTACAGATCAGTGCCACGGTCGTACGGATGATGGCATCGTTCGGCCCCGGGCGAGGAATCGGCTTCTCCATGAAGCCGACTTTCCCGATTCCGTGCATGACAAAGCTGCTCATGACCTTTGCCATGCGAATTCTCCGGAATGTCGTATTCTGTGATTCAGACTTCACGCTGCGAATAAACCGCGATCACTTCATCGCTTCTTTGGGAGCTGGATCGCTCGCTGAAGTCACTTTGCAGCTCTTGAAACAGCAACAGCCGAAAACTCGGTAGGCATTGAGCAGCAGCCCCGCTCCCCAGCCGAGCAGGACCCATTGAAACCAGTATTTGTCGGGTGAACGTATCAGGTTCAGTGCGATCAGTCCGGCATTCACGACGACAAAGATGGCGAGATGAATCCAGAACTTTCTGGGAGTGGGGACGGGCCTGACGCGACGCTGTTTTCGTTCTTCTCGGGGCATCATTTCTTCCTGGTATAGAGTGTTGGGTGACACTGGGGACGACACGCCAGCTGTGCTCGATCTTTCAATGGATCAGGTTTCGCACATTGGAGCGAGGTCACTGTTGGCCGGGCCACACAGCAGATGTCCGTTCTTATCGAAGCGGGATCCATGGCACGGACAGTCCCAGGAGCTTTCGTTGTGGTTCCATTCGACGATTCCACCCAGGTGGGGACAAATGGCCGAGCACTCATGCAGTACACCCATAGCATCGCGGTAAGCAGCCACTTTCATCAAGCCCCGTCTCACCACGGCACCCTTGCCGAATGGGATCTCGTGAGTCGTGCTGACGCTGCCTCCTGTGACCCAGGCACTGTACTGCAGGGCCACGTTGAGATTTTCCTGAAGGAACTTTTTGACAGCACGTAGCGTGACACGAGCTGGGTCATACAGCTTGGTCCAGGGATTCTGTCGACCAACGATCAAGTCCGTGAGCAGCATTCCGGCGATGGTCCCGTGCGTCATGCCCTGGCCTGAATCACCCGTTGCGATGTACACATTCTGTCCGCCGAGAGGATTTCGACCGATGAAGGCCAGGCCATCATTGGTTTCCAGAACCTGACCCGACCAGCGATAGCGGACATCTTCGACTGCTGGAAAACGCTCACGAGCCCACATCTCCAGTCGGCGATAGCGTTCCTCTGAGTCATCCGCCTGGCCGGTTTTGTGATCCTCGCCCCCCACGATCAGCAGGTCTTCGCTGGGGGGATCTTCCTGCTGAGGAGTTGTTGATTCGCTGGCAGAGGGAGAGACCAGTCGCACGTAGTGATAGGGACTCTGCGTGTCCCAATACAGAGCCTTCGTGACCGCTCCACGCGGAACGCTTATGCCCAGCACGTACGTCATATACGGTGCTTGCTTCGTGTGGATCGTCACGAGATCGTTAAACGGGGAATTCGTGGCGATCACGATTGAGGCTGCAGTGACCTGAAACCCTTCACGCGTCCTGACAAGAGCTGGCGGTCCAGATTCGATGTCTTGTGCGTGGCTCTGCGTAAAGATTCGTCCACCCAGACGCCGTATTGCCTCTGCCAGTCCCGCCAGATACTTCAGTGGGTGAAACTGGGCCTGGCGAGGAAAACGCAGGCAAGCCCCCGTGTCATAGTCACCCCAGGGACAGCTCGGAACCATCTCGACTTCTGTCAGGCCAGCACGATGAGCGGCCTGGAGCTCGCATTCCAGGAGATCCGGTCTCTCTCCCGGAGAGGCGACGAGATAACCATCCAGCCTCTCGAAATCACACTCGATTTTCTCATTGGCGATGATCGATTCCACACGGTCAATGGCGGCAGAATGACTCTCAGCGGCCAGCCTCGCACCTTCACCTCCGTGCAGATCTTCGATCTGTTGATAACGATCATCGATTGCGTTCGATAGATGCGCCGTCGTGCGTTCTGTCTGACCTCCACCGATAGGGCCATCATCCAGCACAACAACAGATCGCCCCTCTTTCAGCAGCAGATATGCTGTCGTGAGCCCAGCAATCCCCGCCCCCACGACACAGGCATCAGTCTGAATATCCTTTGTCAGAGTCTCGCAGCTGGGATGCCCTGACATCTCCATCCAGACCGAAGTGGTCTGTTCCAGTTTCATATTCATGACTGGGCTCCCTTGTCACGGGTCTGTTTCGAACCGACGTCTTGAACGACCCACGTATCATGCATATCTGCCGTTCGCAGCTTCTCGGGCTCGCGGACCAGATCAGCGGGTGGTGTCGGTTTATGAGTTTCCCGAGGCACCATCTTCGCCGTCTGACAGTCCCAGTAATTCCAGCTGTCGGCTTCCACCCGCAGGAGAGCGATTTG
>CANJZR010000284.1 GCA_947479075.1 Planctomycetaceae bacterium | reverse complement strand
GACCTGACATCCCAGGAACGGGTCAGCCTGACACGCGGGGGTCAGCAGGGCTGCCAGATGGATGATGTGAGTCACCTGATGCTGTTCGATCACCCTGAGGAGGCTGGCAGGGTCGGTGAGTTTGGCATCGGAGGTCGCGATCTCGCTTGCCAGCTGGTCCAGTACACGCTGCCAGCGGGACAGGGCAGGGTGCGGGTCGACCACCACAGCCCGAGCCCCTTGAGCCAGCAACTCGTGCAACACCCACGTGCCAATAAACCCACTTCCACCCGTGACCAGGACACAAGAACTCATAACTGCGGTGCCTTGCGAGACTGAAGAAACCTGTTGCTCAACAGTCTATCAGGCGACCACTTTTCGCAGTATGGAATGCGACTTTTCTGGCGGCCCCTTGCGGCGTTAATCCGCAGTCTTATCGACAACAGTCAGCGTCTTGACCTGCACGACGGATTCTCGATTTGCGCCGTCGTGATCAACCTCTAACGCACCATGGATCCTGACGATTTTCCCGTCCAGCGTTTCCGCTTTAGCCTGCAGCTTGGGATCCATGGGGAACGAGATTGGCCAGGAGATCTCTCCCGATTCGATCGCTAAATGAGCCGCATGATGCGGAGTGGCTTTGACCGCACGGAGACTCCCCACAATCGTGAGTTGAAGTCCTTCGGCTGTGACCTTGGCGTCTCGCTCTTCGAGAGTTTTGACATCGATAATCCAGCGTGTTTTCGTTTCGGTTCCCCGTACTTTGCGGAGGGTACCGATGGCTGTCACTGGTTCCTTATTGTGATTCTCGGCAAACCCGACAGTCTCCTCGTCCTGGAGATTTAGCTCCCAGACCCGTTTATGAAAGGTGATCGTCGTGCCCGTCGTCTCTCCACCAACCGAAACGATGCCCGTTCGCAGCTTGCCGTGGCATCTGACAGTGACAGACGGCTCAACGTCCTTTTGCTCAGCCGAGCCCACTCCCGACGCGAAAGCACACATCAGCAGACATAAACCGGCAATCAAGTTCCGCATGAGTGGCTCCGTGTGAATGACCTTCGCAGGATTATGACATCGTGCTGTCATTGGGAAAGGTCACTGGGTCAGCTCACGCAGTCGAGCGGGATTTACTCTCATCCGGTTTTCTGCAAAACGCAGCCGAGGCTGAGTGGGGGTGCCTGGCGAATCGTTGTTCGGTGAGGCCTGTTGCAGGAATGAGATGTCGAGAACGCCGCCGGGGATTTTGGCGGGCGCCGCTTGTCCCCAGTAGGTTTTCAGAGCTTCGACCGGTCGGGCATTGGTGTAGATCAGGTCGCGAACCGTCGTCATCTGAGACGCGTTCTGCTGCGGTGTGGCGAACGTTTTCCCCCACACCATGGCTGCGGCCCCGGCCACGTGGGGAGTCGCCATCGAGGTTCCGTTGAAGCTGCTGTAGGAATTGTCACGAGTCGTACTCATGATGCTGACGCCGGGGGCACCGATGTCGACCGATTGTTTGCCGTAGTGGCTGAATGAACCTCGGGCGTTGTTGGAATCGATGGCTCCGACCGAGATGATGTTCGGTTGCGGCAGTGCAGCAGGGTAGTAGGGATGGCTGTCGTTGTTGTTGCCGGTGTTGATCGTGTTTCCCGCTGCGGCGACGAAGAGTACACCCTTCTTCTCGGCCCGGGAGACCGCGTCGTACAGTTCCTGGGAAGAGTCGGGGCCCGCCCAGCTGTTACTCAGAATGTGGGCACCGTTCGCCACGGCCCAGTCGATGCACTTCACCGCGTCTGAAGTGGATCCCGATCCGTCGGGCCCCAGAAATCGCATGGCCATGATCTGGGCCTTCCAGCTGACACCAACGACTCCGACACCGTTGTTACCGACACCGGCAATCGTACCGGCACAGTGAGTGCCGTGGTTGTCCTCGTCCATCGGGTCTTCATCGTTGTCGTAGAAATCGTAGCCGTGCTTGCCGGACTTGCTGACCCACATGTTGTCTTTGAGATCGGGGTGGGAGTAGTCGACCCCGGTATCAATGACAGCCACAATGACGTTCGGAGTCTCGTGATAACTGGGCCAGACCTTTGTTGCTCCACAGTTGGTCATCCCCCATAGTTGGGGGAGATATGGATCGTTGGGGACGGTACTCGCAACCGACGCCAGAGGTTCCGGCGGAGGATCGAGCGGTTGAATCGACATGATGTAGTTGGGAGCGGCATACGTCACTGCTTCGTCCGCCATCAGTGTTTCCACAGTTTGAGCGGAAACGGCGTGGACTGGTTGTACGACCAGGAACGATCCTTTTTCGTAGTCCTCGACCACATTCAAACCAGCCGCCTGGAGCGTCTCGGCGGAGGGCTTATTCTCCGCGTTGGTGTAGCTGATCAGCAGGGTTTTTGATTGTTCCTCTGTGGCCGGAACTTCCTTGTCGACATTCGTGGCCATCGTCTGCATGGTCTGGACCTGCCCCGCAGGGATGTCAAAGACCGCCTTACCATCGCGGCAGACTCCGAGATACTGCGACTTGGCATGTCGAACGAGAGCCAGCTCAGGAGCGAGACGTTTTTCCTTCTTGCACTTCGCACGCAGGCAAAAATGCTCAGCATAAGCTCCCTGCATCGCAGACAGCACGAAGAGAGTCAGGATCAAGAATCCTCGTGTTCGTGTCATTATGAGTGTCTCGATGAGCATGACTGCAAAATCCGGGAGTGACCAGACTTCCTGACTTCGTGGAGAGTCCCCCCTTGGCGTTGTCTGCTGGCTGTCGTCAAAGCCATCAACTCCGCGAAAAGGTCGCGAAAAATAGTGCGATCGGCCAATTGGGTAAAGATCAATCTCCTGGCCCGTTCTTGCTCTGGGAAGTTGCAAGGTGTTTTCATGGTGATGGTTACGGCCACGTCTGAATTACAAATCGCACGCAAAAACAGGCGTAAGGGTGGCACGAGTACGCTGTGACCGACAGAGTCGAGAGAGCAAGACTGTCCGCGACACCACAAAGACCGAATCAAATTGGACTGCATGCCGCTCCCAAACCTTCATCTGTCCCGGCGCAGGTTCGCTTCAGGAGATGGCATCTGGGCTCAGGAATAGACACTCATCGGGCAGTTGTGAGTGAATCGTGTCGATCAAAGATGCGGCCGGTTCGGCATGCCGCCTCTGGCAAATGAGAGGATACAGTCGGTGTGGATCGTCAGGGACGGGACAGTTTCAGCGTCCCGATCAGCAGTAGATCGGGATGGTGTCCGTAGTACTGCCCGTGGATTTCGCCACCGCCAGTTTCTCCACCGATCAGATAGAGCTTGTTGCCCTGAACCACCGACATCGGCAGGTTGTTGTCGATGGGAAGTGAATCACCGCGTCCGAACTGATTGGTCTGGGTGTCATACACAAAGACATCGTTGTGCAGCCCACTCTCCGGCCGCTTGCGCCCCGCCTTGCCATAGGACGATCGGATCGTCCCATCAGGATTCACAATGTAGGTGTACTGATGGCCGCCGGGCAGGATCAGGTAGCGGTCCAGGAATACCAGATTGCTGCTCTTGGGGAAGTTGCCACTGGAAACAGGTAAGTCACGCAGTCGGGACCATTGATCGGTGGCGGGATCGTAACTCCAGTTGTCGACTACGGTGCAGTAGCCATACCGCTGCCCCTCTTTCACGACATCGCCGGTCGCTCCTCCAATGAGATAGAGTTTTCCTCCGACCGGTTGAAACGCCATGACGAAGCGCGGTGTCCCCGGGCAGGCTGCAAGTTCCTTCCACCCCTGATCGAGATGTTCGGTGTCGCAGACCAGCAGTCGGGCACCAAGTCGGGGAACCTGCTTGTCACGCGTGTGTTCCGTAAAGAAGCCGGTCTCACCATCATAGTCCGCGCCGCCGCACATATAGATTTTGGAACCGATGCAGCAGATCCCGGCAGAGCTGGTTTTCCAGGGGAGATCCGGGAGACGAGACCAACTCCATTGGCCATTACTCGCCCGACTGAGAGAGTACCCATCCTGATAGCAGTAAGGAGCCGAGTAACTGAACCCGCCCCAGAGGTAGAGTGAGTTTCCGACCTTGGCCGCAAAGAGCCCTTGGCGGGCATCGCCGGGGAAGTCAGGCAGGTTGATCCAGTTCGAGTTTGGACGGCTCAGGTCGAGAGACCAACCGGTTTTCATGAATCCACGTGGATACTTTCCTGGCTTACGACGATTGTCTTCTTCCAGACCGCCACTGCAGAACCCGCCGACGGTGATCAGTTCTGAGCCGAGGATCCCCCCGTCACTGTCCTGGAATCCTCGTGGCAGATCAGTTCCGAGGGTCCACTCGATGTCCATCCAGTGTTCGATCTCGAGTTGTGGTCGAGGCGAGGGTGGCACGTCGCCTGCCGAGAGGGATCGATGCAGCAACGAGCTGAATATCAGTCCACAAATCAACGATAGACCGAACGACTGGAGTGGACTCGACTTCTTCAGTAATCTCATCGTGTTCTCCAGATTAAGTTACATCTTAGAACAGCTCGGCAATTGGCTCGCCGTGGTAAATGTGGTGTGGCCGTCCGACTTCATCCTGCCACATGGCTTCGGCAGGGATGCCCAGGGAGTGGTAAATCGTAGCGGCCAGATTCTCGGGCTTCTGTGGATTCGCAGCGGGGTAGGCCGCGTCCTTGTCCGAGGCCCCGACCACATGGCCGCCGCGTGTTCCGCCTCCCGCGAAGAAGACTGACTGCACTGCTCCCCAGTGGTCACGGCCCGGCAGCTGGTACGGGGCGCTGAACTCGACCTTGGGCGTACGACCGAACTCGCCAGCCATCACAATCAGGGTCGATTCCAGCAAGCCGCGGTCCTGCAAATCGTCCAGCAACGCGCAGAGAGCCTTATCAGTCGGTGGAAAAAGCTTGTCTTTCAAGCGGGGGAACGCATCGCCGTGCGTGTCCCACGTCTCATTGTTGCCGAGATTGACCTGGACCAGCGGAACGCCAGCTTCCACCAGTCTGCGACTCATCAGCAGTGACCAGCCAAAGCTGTTGCGTCCGTAGCGGTCCTGTTCCTTGTCAGACTCTTTTGTTACGTCAAACGCGTATTGCACTTTCGGATCGTTGAGCAGCGAGATCGCCCCCTCACGCAAACGTCCGAACGACTGTGACGATGCCGCTTCTTCCAGCTGTTGCTGCTGTCGCTCGATCGTGTGGAGGATCTCCGACCTCCGCGAGAAACGATCGTTGGTCAGGCCCTGCGGGAGGGTCAGGTTCGGCGAGCGGAAGACGCGATCCTCGGGCCGGAAGGGGAGGCCAAGGTTCGGGAAGTTGTATTCGGGAAAGGCCCCCTTCTGAACGTTGTTGTAGGGCGATGCCTCGATGAACCACGGATCGTACTGCCGGCCCATCAGTCCGCCGTGCTGGCCGGGGATCGTGCCTCCGGACCAGTGAACGAGTGTCTCGGGCAACGCGACAGCTGCTGGGAGATGATCGGTCTGCGGCCGCAGCTCTGGAATGTTCCGCACTGCATAGCTGGCAGTCGAGAGGAT
>CANJZR010000283.1 GCA_947479075.1 Planctomycetaceae bacterium | reverse complement strand
GGCAGCGTGTTGAATGTATCCGTGGCGACCGCGGCCTTGCTGAACACATCACCCCAGGGGGAGTCGCCGAGCTTGGCGATGATCTGCGGTTTCACCCATTCCGCGGCGTCGGCCTTTTCAGCCAGCAGCCACGACTCGTCAGTGACAAATCGCTCGATCGAGCCATCGGGACGGTGAATGGTCAGCCGGGCGACAAATCCGCCGACCGAATCCAGATTCTTGATTTCAGTCAGGAGGGTGTTCTCACCCTCAACCACGTACTTGGTGATGTCGACCAGTGAGGACTGAGCCCATTCGGTTCCCGCTGCGACTTCCTGGCCGTTCACCTGAGCGGTGAACTCGTTATCGCAGGTCAGTTGGAGCACCGCTTTCTTGACCGGACCGGTGAACGTCTTCTTCACAAAGTACACCTTGCCCAGATCAGATCCCCAGATCCACTGGGGTACAGGAGCATCGGCAGGGGGGGCGGGCTCGTCCAGTGACGCCGTGATTGAGTCGGGAACTCCGCTGGAGGGAACCCGCTCCACGCTCTGGGTGTAAACCATGGGGGCATCGGCACGCAGCGTTTGGCTGGCCCCCGCAATTACGAACAGCGTGGCCAGACAACAGAGTCGATGCGTGAGATTCATGCGGTTCACCAGCCCATCAGCTGCGTTTCGCGCCCTGTACTTCGGGGCGGATCACAACTGGTCTGTCGACAACAGATCAAACAGCTGCGATCGTTGGACAATAGGCCATTCGCGAAGTGGACTCCAGCGAGTACGCTGGCTGGTGGTTGGTTGAACAGTGCAGCAGTACGGGGTGGCCGAAAGGACTACAGGCAGGAACAGGTGACCACGAAATACACGAAGCACACGAAAATGGATCAGTGGAGACGGGCGTATCAAGTGGATGCATGTTGGAGAATCAGCAGAGGGGAATGGCTGATTCTCGGGCATCGGTGGGAAAGATTAGTCGTTGCAGGACTGACTTCCTGGTCAGTCATCGAAAGGTGGGATCTGCTGCCTACCATGCTGAAGCGTTTGAGCTCCAGATCCTTTTTGTGGATTTCGAGTTTTTCGTGGTTCAAATACCCACTCTGAGCTGCTCGTCACTTCGTCAATATCAGCTTTCCGGCCCGGGTCAGTCGCAAGCGATAGATCTCGCTGCCATGCCGAATCAGGATTTCTGAGTTTCCGGAAAGGATATCCTCCGATCGGATGACTCGCATGTGAATCTCCGTATCTTCTTTTCCTGATATGCTTTCCGGATTTTCTTCTGGGGGTATTTGAGCCACGGCTTGTCTTTTCGACAAAAAAGAATGTGTTAATGGCTTGCGATTGCTGGCTGCTCTCAATAATTTATTGCTATTGAGACTCAGTGTCAACAAGGTCTCTGCGAGTTAGCCAGCTACGCCGTTGCCGCGTTTCGCCAGCCACACTCAAACCGGGCGAATCCCTCACGTGTGCCCCTGCTTTGTCCACAAAATTTGGGACTGAAAACAGCATGAGAACGAATACCGCTGGTCGTCGACATGGCTTCACACTCATCGAACTGCTGGTCGTCATTGCGATCATTGCAGTCCTCATCGCCCTCCTGCTGCCCGCTGTCCAGCAGGCTCGCGAGGCGGCGCGGCGTTCACAGTGCAAGAACAATCTCAAGCAACTCGGCCTGGCTCTGCATAACTACCTCGACAGTTATTCCGTTTTCCCTCCACTGTGCGGAATTGGAACGGGAACAGGCGGGAAATGGTCGCCGTGGGCCCGCATTCTGCCTTATGTGGATGGCGCGAATGTCTTCAATAAGGCGAATCTGAACCTGAACTACAGCGACCATACGTTGAATGCGGATGGTACAAGCAACTGGGACATCACGTCATTGCGAATGGCAGTGTTGATGTGCCCCAGTGAAATCAATGATCGGATGCGTATCAGTACGACTCCGGGGGGACAGAACCATTATCCGGTCAACTACGGCGTCAACTGCGGAACGTGGAAGACATTCACCCATAACAGCACTCTGAGTACGGGGGGATCTCCTGGCGACGGAGCCTTTGCTCCAAACAGTCGGTTCTCGACAGCTGCGTTCTCGGATGGGATGAGTAACACAATCTGTGCTTCGGAAATCAAAGCCTATACTCCGGGAGCAGCCAGCAACAAGTTGGGGACCGATACTCTCCCGACGGTCAGCGATGTGACCGGATACGCCAGTTCAGCCACCTTCAGTGCCAATGGCCATACGGAATGGGTGGACGGCAAGGTCCACGAAACGGGCTTTACCACGACCTTCACGCCGAACACGGTCGTCCCGATCGTCAGTGCTGGCGTCACTTACGACGGGGACTATGTCTCGTGCCGCGAAGGCAGTGCGACGAGCGTTGGCTTCCCGGTCTATGCAGCTGTGACTTCACGCAGCTTTCACACCGGCATCGTCAACAGCCTGTTGATGGATGGCTCAGTGCGTGCGTTCTCCTCCAACATTGACCTCGGTGTCTGGCGTTCGCTGGGAACTCGTTCCGGGGGAGAGGTCGTCAGCGATTTCTAAACGACCTCGCTGAGTCTCGTCTCGCCCAACAAACATTGGATGCCCTGCACTTTTCATCGGCCTCACCCAAACCACGGATATTCTGGAATCACCATGCTGCGAACCTCGCCTCGCCGTACCGGTTTCACTCTGATCGAGTTGCTGGTCGTAATCGCCATCATCGCGGTCCTGATCGCACTGCTGTTGCCAGCAGTTCAACAGGCTCGTGAGGCTGCCCGACGCTCTCAGTGCAAGAACAATCTCAAGCAGATTGGGCTGGCACTGCACAACTATCTCGAAACGTTTACGAAGTTTCCCCCCGGTGGAACGTACGCCAGCGGTACCGCTGGTTCGGGTTGGTCGGTCCAATCGCGGATCCTGCCCTACGTGGATCAGGCGAACCTCCAGAACCTGATCGACTTCTCTCTGAATTACAACGTGGCTCCGAATCAGAACACCGTGACCGCCAAGCGAATCCCGCTGTTCTTGTGCCCCAGCGAGACGAATGACCGGGCGTATCCCGACGGAGCAACAACGCATTATCCATTGAACTACGCCGCGAACTACGGTTCGTGGCTGGTCTGGGATCCGTCGACGGGGAAAATGGGCGATGGAGCGTTTGCTCCCAATAGTGGATTCTCCGACCGCAACTTCACGGATGGCACCAGCAACACCATTGCCTTCTCGGAAGTCAAAGCCTGGCAACGCTACCTGCGAGATGTGGGAACTCCCACGCCGACCATTCCCGCTTCTCCACTGGATGTCACCTCACTGGGAGGGACGTTGAAAGACTCTGGTCACAACGAATGGGTCGATTCGCGTTTGAACCAAACGGGGTTCACCAGTGTCTTCTCGCCAAACACCAAAGTCCCCCACGTCGATGCGGGAGTGACCTACGATGTGGACTGGGTCAACCAGCGTGAAGGCTCATCCGCCACGGTCGGAACCTATGGAGCGATGACTTCTCGAAGCTTCCACACGGGCATCGTCCACAGCCTGTTGATGGATGGCGCGGTCCGTTCGATCAGCGAGAATATTGACCTGACGACCTGGCGCCGTCTGGTCTCCATCGCCGATGGAAATGTCGTCGGTGAGTTCTAGTTCTAATCAGTCCGCGTGACTTCAACAGTCCAAAAACAGAAACGCACCGCCGACAGGAGTTTCGGCGGTGCGTTCTGCGTTTCAAGGGACTCAGTGACGGCGTCTGAGTCCAGCTTCGTGCTTCGTCATGATGTCGGGTGGAGCAGTAGGAGTCGCTGTTCCACTCGGCGTCGCGATCGGTGAGACATTTCTGTCCGCCCGATCAGAAGAAGCACGCCTGACCCGTCTTAGTACCGGATGATGAAGTCGACCGTCAGACGGTCCTTCATGATGTCCTTACGCTGGCTGTAGGGGAACTCGTAGGCCAGACCAAGTTCGGAGTTCACGCTCGGCTTGTACTTGACACCGAATGCTCCCGAAACGAAGTTCGCACCGCCCATCCCGGGCGAACCAAAGTTGAACAGGTCGTCACCGCCGATCGGAGCAGGAAATGCGGTTCCGCTCGACAGGTAGGAGTACCAGTTACACTCCGTGAACAGATACAGGCCTGAGTCACCCAGCTGGCGGTCAATGTGGTTTGACCAGTACCAGATCTGGTTTTCCGCAGACCGGTCAACAGGCAGTCGGAAGCCTGTTCCCGAGACCCAGTGCCAGTAAGGCAGGAACTCGGTACCACCCGTGGCGAAGAGGTGGAACTCACCATCTCCGTTACCCTGCAGCGAACGGGTGGAGCCGACTGGCATTTCAAACGTGGTTCCCACGCTGGCAATCGTCTGCGTTTCCACATCCCGGAAGATGTTGTATTTCAGACCTGCGGAAACATCGGCGAAACCGTCCTGGACAATCGGATTCTGCGAGGTAATGAATCCGTCCTTGGTAGCGATGATCGACAATTTGTCTGTCAGGGCCACACGGGCTTGTGCAGCGATCACCTGGACATTCTGTCCTCCCAGATTTGCGGGAAGATGGTGGTTGATGAAGATAAAGCGAGCTTCGGTCAAAGTACGCGGATCTTCAAAGTAGACCGGGTTCGTCATCGGGCTGATGAAGTTCGTGAAGCACTGGTCCGAATGCACAAACAGCCCAAGCAACTTGTCGTCGCTCACCAGCAGGCTGCCCAGGTCATGCCCGCACCCGCCGAACAGGCCACAGCCGCCCAGCAGACCACAACCCTGGCCAGCGGAACATCCCTCGCCAGCACAGCCTTCTCCGACGCAGCCGCTACCCAGGCAACCTTCATCTGCCGCGAAGGGGTCGCCAAGACAGCTTTTCCCGATACAGTCCTGGGCCATCGCCGGCAACGGAATCGCCATCATGAGCCCAACGATCAACCGACGTAAGCACCTCATTGAAACACATCCTTGCAAGGTCATTCTGGGGTAACGGCGGATCAGGAGAACAGCCGTCGTGTAATGGTTTTCTGCTTTTCGGATCAGTCGAATTGTGCCGGTGAGATACGTCAGTCTTGACGTTAATATCTACCTAACCACTCACTCAGAATGGATAGAGGATTCACTCTGTGACAGCCTGCCACAGAAGTGTGCCTGCATGTCTCGACGCACAGAGACATTCGATGCTAAGTGGCTACCAGTGCGGTTATTCCAGTCCAACAAGATAATCAACATTTAAGGCAATCTCTGATACAAACATCGCGCTAATTGGAATTCGTGGATCAGATTAACATCTCTTATTGTCGCCCACGACGACCGACGGCTTCATCAATTCACGGCAGCACATCGACGACTCGAAAAGTCGTGGCAGTGATCAATCAAAGACCACCTCTGGCCACGAAGAAGTCTGTGCCCCGAGCTCACGCGTGTTGCCTGGGCTGTCGCGATCTTTGCACACCCGGGTCATTCCGCAAATATACGATTTCCTTGCCCTGCATAACCTGAAGACCGACTCAGCATTCCATTGATCGACGAGAAATCCACTCGCTACTGAACAACTGGGTCATC
>CANJZR010000282.1 GCA_947479075.1 Planctomycetaceae bacterium | reverse complement strand
GCACGACCTCGCCCGCACGATATCCCCACTCTCCGGCGTAGTGAGCTGTGATACTGAATGAGACCTGTTTCGAGTCGGCATGAATCATTAACAAGGCGAGACGCCGCCCACCACCACGCGCCGCGGTCCAGGTCGCGCCGCCGTCTTCTGTGACCAGAATTTTTCCCAGATCACCAACAGCCACACCATGCTGGTCGTCGGTGAAGCAGAGCGCCCGCAGTGGAGTCGACTGCCCGGTGGACTGTGTCTTCCAGCGCCCACCACCATCTTCCGAATGCCAGATCACACTCCCGGGAGATCCGGTGATCCAGACCTGATCACCGACCTGTGCAACCGCCTGAAAATCCACACAGTCACGCAGGGAGGTCGGGATTTCACCTTCGGGTGGGGCCCAGCTGGTGCCGTTGTTCTTTGTTCGCAACACCCAACCTCCATCGCCCACGAGCCATCCCGTGGCCTCCGGTCCGATGGAGACTGCGTTCAACCCGCGCAGTCCTTTGAGCGTATCGACCGTTCGCAGGAGTTGCCCCTCTCCCAGAATGCCAAGCTCGCCGCGCGCCCCCGCGACCACGCCTGCTCCTCCCGGCAGAATGGCAGCAGCCTGCCATCCGGACGCAAGTGGCCCCGCAGTGGGAGTCCAGGTTTTTCCGCCGTCACCGGTAGCTAACACACCGGTGGAACAGTTCGGCGAGGCCCCTCCGACCGCCATGCCAAGTTCCTGGTCGAGGAACCGCACCTGTGTCAGGGGAGGGGTGGTATTCCGCGAGAGCACCTCCCACGACTGCCCACCGTCGGTCGTTTGAATCACAACACCCGTGGCATACCTCGTATAAGGCGTCACTTCGCCACCGACAGCCCAGCCCAATCGATCAGTCAGAAAGTGGACACCGCGTAGCGCGCATTGCACTGGCGTCGGCGAGAACGTCCAGTTCTGCCCTCCGTCGCGGGTAATCCAGCAAGTCCCCCGGTCACCCACCGCGCAGCCAAATTTTGAACCGACGAATGTCACGGCATGCAGCGTCGCATCGTCCTGCAGTGGAGTCGCAGCTGCGCTCGTCCGGGATTGAGTGATCTCCCGCGATCGAGGGGTCTGACCCCAGATCGTGGAAATCAACATGCCACCCCACACCAGCACTCCAATCAGTACGGAGCACATCGTACGTCGCAATTGTGCAACGCCATGTCCAGTGGATGCGTTGAGGTGTTGTTGCATTTGAGTCGCCTCCCTGCTGCTCCGGGGCCTGAAACCCAGACACCGGCCAGTGCCATCCCGGCTTGTATTGAAGTGCGGTAAACTAATCGAAAATGTGTATTCTCGGGGAGACGGGTTTCTCCATTTGAGCGATTGGTCGATGACGAGTTCCAGCAGCCCGACCTCACTTCGAACCAGGTTTCCAGGCGGGATGTCATGTGTCGTTTCACAGAACTCCCTGATTTCCGATGCCTGGAAGGACGCGAATTACTCCCGGCTTACACCTCAATAGCCGCTTGAGGGATATGGACTTGCGTTATTTATCAATCGGATGACACAATGGGCAATTCCATCAGGACGACCAGCTCCAAAGGTCGAACCATGGTGTAGCTGAACCGGGAGTTGTGCGTCTTGAGAGCGATCATTAGTGACATCCATGGAAACCTGGAGGCGTTCACAGCCGTATTAGCTGATATTCGTGAGCAGGGCGTTCAAGAGATTTATTGCCTCGGTGACATCATTGGATACGGTCCGAATCCACGCGAATGCATTGACCTCGTCATGCAGAATTGCGCGGCGGTGATCCTCGGAAATCACGACCAGGCCGCCTTGTTTGACCCAGCTGGATTCAACGCGGGAGCGGAGCGTGCGATTCTCTGGACCCGGAAAATGCTCGAAACCGGCGACCGCGTCGGGAACGAACGTCGCTGGGAATTTCTCGGTGACTTGCCTCGAATGAAACGGGAAGAAAAGTTCCTGTTCGTCCACGGCTCGGCCCGGAACCCCCTGAACGAATATGTGTTCCCCGAAGACATCTATAACCAACGCAAAATGGAGCGGATCTTCGGCTTGGTCGACAAGTACTGTTTTCAGGGTCACACCCACATTCCGGGTGTATTCACCGAAGACTACTCGTTCATGAGCCCCGACGAGATCGACTTCAAATGGAACTTCTCAGACCAGAAGGTTCTCGTGAATGTCGGTTCCGTCGGGCAGCCTCGTGATGGTGACAACCGGTCGTGCTACGTCATCCTCGACGACAAGATGGTGCGTTACCGCCGAGTTTCTTACGACTTCGATCAAACAATCGCGAAGATTTATGCGATTGATGACCTCGATAATTTCCTGGGTGATCGGCTGCGAGACGGGCGATAAGCAGCGATTTCAGCGGAACGAGCGAAAGAAGTGCTCTAACGTACACTCAAATGAGTGAGTCTGCTCAAGTTGCATGCACCGCGTCCCGCCGGTATCATCTCTCGCTTCTTTCCGCGCCGCCTCGAAAAGCGGTGAGCGGCGGAGACGGTGTCTGCACAGAGAGTGACCTGACGAGGTCGCTTCGACAGGAATTCGAGTCATGGCGAACGCAACGAAGATTGAAGCTCAAAAGCGAACTGGCAAGGGATCTCGAGCTGCGGCTCGTCTGCGGCAGGAAGGCTTGGTACCCACCAATCTTTATGGCCACGGCCAGGAGTCGACCCCGTTGTCTGTGTCACAGGACGTTGTTCGTCCTCTGGTTTACAGCGGTCACAAGCTGGTGGAAATTCACTGTGACGGGAAGGTGGAAACCGCTCTCGTCCGCGAAGTGCAATGGGACGCGTTCTCCAAGACGATTACCCATGTCGACTTCATGCGGATCGATGTGAACGAGCGAGTTCACACCGTCGTCCCGGTTCAGCTGCGTGGTACTGCTCCCGGCGTGCTGCTGGGCGGCATTCTCGAGCAGCCCGTTCACAGCCTGCATATCGAAGCTTCGGCTGCTGACGTTCCCGATTCGATCGTCATCAAGATCGATCAGCTTCAGCTGGGTCAGTCGATCCACGTTCGTGACCTCACCGACCTGCCAGAAGGCGTCACCATCAAGGGTGCCGCTGACCAGGTCATCGTCCACGTCGTCTCGCCACGAGCTGAAGACGCCAAGGCCGTCGATGTCAACGCGGCCCCCACCCAGCCCGAAGTCGTCGGCAAGAAGAAGAAGGACGAAGAAGGCGATTCCAAGTAATCGTCTGCTCCGCCTCCAAGCCACATAAACCTCGCCTCCATCACTGGTTGCGGGGTTTTTTGTTTTTCAATGGGAGTGGAATTCGAAATTCACAACACCATCAATGCAAAACACCTCGGCCGCTTTTGCTGCCGAGGTGCTTGATGCAGTAGTTACCCGACCAGGATTCGAACCTGGACAAACAGAATCAAAATCTGTTGTGCTAACCGTTACACTATCGGGTAGTCGAGGGAACAGACCCACTCCCAGAGGAGTGGGTTCGCCCACCTGAGACGGAGGGAAGTGTACTGGTTCCTAAAAATCCGGCAAGCCGAAATCACAACTGATGTTACGTCGTACAGGGACTCAAGTTGCCCACATTCGATTCTGTTAATCCTTGCCGATTAAAACGACTTTGACGGCAGTTCAACGTGCTTTTGACCGATAAGAGGGATACGTCGCCCGGCCGAGTCTTTGCCGCACGGGGGGACGTGTGGGAGTACCTCTATCGTGGCCAGGCGGAATCCAGCATTTCGAATTGCAATCGGCGGGCTGACCATGTCGGTCGTGCTCTGCTTGATCGCTGCGATTTCCCTTTGGAAGTCTCCCTCGTCGATTCAGAGCACCGAACCGGCGACGGTCGCTGGAGTTTTCCAGGACGCAGCCAGCCAGACTCCGATTCAGATTGCACATGAAGGCGAAGTTGACGGCCTGTTGCGAGATGCACCTCAGCGGCCTGTCCCCGAACCCGAAGATTTCGTGGAACAGCCGGCACTGGATCTTTCTTCCACAGAGACCAGCCCCGCAGACCGAGTCGCTCCAGCAGAGCCCACTGAATCTGAGAGCCCGACCGAAACCGAGCAAGCTGTCACCAGCGAGAGCCAATTCACGGCCGAACCTGATGGCACTCAACCTGCTACGGCAAGCCATTCCACCACGGTTTCGCGTCACACTCCCGCGGCTGCAGCTCCACCCGCTGAAAGGACGCCAGCCGCCTCGGACGCGAGCAAGACCGCCCCAAATGATGTGGCGGCCGAGATCGCTTCGCTGAAAGGGCAGATCAACGAACTCGCTCGAACTCAGCTGGAGAACCAGCTGGCAGAGATCCGTCATGCCGAACAATTACTGACCACACATCAGTCAAACCGCTTGCTCGAAGCTCTCCAACGAGAGGTTGATGAGCTGAAGGCCGAGAGACTTGCAGCTGCCCAATTGGCCGCCGAAGTCGCCCAGGCAGAGGAACTTGCAGCCCCTGCAACGACTCCGACAGATGAGCCACCTGCACAGGACTCGGAACCCGTCGTGGAACTGGGGCCCATGCAGGATCCGTCTGCAGACCAGGACGATTCATTGGCTGCATCCGCCGACAATCGCATTCGCTTCAGCGAGTCTGCCGACATGCCCGGCCGCTACGATGTGGAAGCAGACGAAGCGACACTCCAGAACTTCGTCGCCACCCTCGGTCCTGTGGCGGGGTGGAATCTGGTCAGCGGCCCCGAATTGACGGGTAACGTCACCCTTCGCTGGTCACGCGTCGATCTTCGACAAGCCCTCACCCAGCAGCTGAAAGCCAGAGGATGGCGAATTCGAGAGGATGGTGAATTCGCCATCATTGAATCCGCCACGTCTTCGTCCACCCGCCATGTGACAGCCGAAGCGCCCCCCCAAGAGGAAGCTGACGAAACGCTCGAAGCGCCGATCACGCTGAAACTGGCCCCCGCCTCAAACGAAGGCTCAACCTACGACAAGTCCACGGGAATTCTGATTCAGCCGGGAACGACATCGCGAAGCGTCCCGGTCAGCCGCACCCGCACCCTGCCGGCCCCCAACGCAAAGACACCTGCACAGCCTCCCGTCCAGACGATTTCATCGCCGCCCCCCACTTCGGCCATTCATGAGCCAGCGTCGGACCCCGCGCCGCTCCTGATGAACGCTGCTCCCGCACCCGCGGCAACTCACATCTCAGAACGAGCTGCCGTCGCTACTCCAGCCCAGGAAAATGTCCCGGTACAGGCCCAGTCGCCAGCACCTCTTCCACTGCCTCTGCAGAAACCTCTCTCTGCCTCCGCTGAGATGACATCTGTCGAAGCGACGCCGAACGATCTGGTCTCACACTCGGCCAAGGTCGACATCGATGTCACGATCATCGAGATGCTCACGCCCCAACGTCCCGAGCAGAGCCTGCTGTCGCAAGCGATCAGTGCCACGGGCAGCGAGCCTTGTCCAACCTGCGGGCAGAACCATTCCGCCGATGAGGCCCCGCTTGGGCATGCGAGTGACGGCTGGTTCCAAATGAACGAAGGGATTCGCTGCGGCGTCTGCTCAATGACTCCCGACCGGGTTATCACCAGACTCCAAG
>CANJZR010000281.1 GCA_947479075.1 Planctomycetaceae bacterium | reverse complement strand
TGGCGTTTTTATCGTACAGGGGCACCGGTGCAAAATGAATGTCGACGAACGGTTTCGATCAGAAATCCTGGACGGCGGAAATAATCCACTGTCTCTTCCACTGATGGCTTCCCAGGGCATTGGCGATGTTGTCACAGTTAATGGGTATATCGTGGATGGACTTCATCATTGCACCTTACTGGAAACCACAGCTCTAGTCGGCCCACAGGGGGTTACGATCACGAGTGCGAGTGGAGTTGCAAAGTCCTTCAGCCTGACCGTGAAGGGAGATGTCGGCAAGATTATCGCAGGACAGACTGTGTCGCTCTACAATGCGGCGACAGGCGCATTGATTGCAACGGTACCAGTGACCGTCGGTGCTCTCCCTGGGACTGGGAACTGGTCTTTCAACTCGAAGACTGCAGTTAATCCGCTCCCGACGACACTTTTGGTCGTGACCTCCAATGGTTTGCGATCGACAAGGGCTGTGACAATTAAGTAGCGGCACACTCGCTCTTAGCGATATGTCTCCGGTAAGAAGGGCGCATTTGACTTTGGCCATAAAACGGCCTTGTCTATGTTGCCCTTCTTTCTTTTGCATTAATCGTTTTATCCTTAGTGTGCAAGTCCATGGAAAGCAAGACGTGATCGCAAACTGGAGTCCGAGGGTTGTGGATGTTGATTAGGACCTTGGTTTGCATGACCTTCTTGTTTCCTGATGTTGTCTCACATCCATAAACGGAGGGTGATTTGTAGTGTCGACAACGTCCCGACTTTAGGGAATACTGAGGCTAGAGGGCAGAGGCGACGAACCGGAGTGTAGAGTCGGTGTCGATCGTGTTGGATTTGCGAGAGGCGAGATGCGAATTGGTCCTGCGTTTCATACCGTCCGTAAAAGTGTCGATGTGCCAGCGTTGTTCATAGACTTGGGGCCCGCAGAATTCGTGTGTATCAACAATGTGCGTGCTTCTCGCTTGTCGTCGCAAGGCCCACTGTTTGATCACCAACACGCCGCCTAGATTAACCACCGACAACTTGACGTTTTGGCTTCTGCGGCACCCCGACCGCAATTGGTCATACGCTCTGAGAGTGGTCGATTCCACGCCTGTGGAGTCCATGGAGGCGTTCACCGCAGTCAGTGTTAACTTTCGTATGAGCGCTGCCGACATCCGATCCAGCAGCTACGGCGATACGACGCGATCCGAGCACTTCTGCTGCTTTGAATGATCCGCAATCTGCTTCGGCCGCCACGCTTACCGCAACCGATCAACGCAGCCAAAAAAACTCTTCTGTACCGTGATACGCGGAAATGTGGCAAGCCTTGAGCACCACGCACGCTAGTAGCTGTGGCTGGGTGAACTTCCTGGGGGGCTTCGATGCGAGTACTCTGCACTCCCGCCTGGACCAAATCCGACGACATCGTTGGCCCACCCAGATTCCGAAAACGGTAACTAGTGGAAGGAAGCAGATCAGGCAAGCGGGTTCTTCAAGAGGCTGCTAACATTGTGACATCGTGATGTAAATAGGTAAGGTGGTTAGGTATGGGGTAATGGACCGAAGTCTGATTTGGCGCTCACAACGATTAGTTGGAAAACACGGCTCATAAATCCGGACTCGGCCGACCTGAGATATAAGTACAGGACTTTCGAGTCCCACTGATACTCGACTCAACAAGTCTTGTTTTAGCAGAAATCGGGTGAAGAAGATGTTTCCGAAACGACGTGTGCCCTGCTCAGCCTTACTGGTTTCATTGTGGATCTGTGCAATGTCGTCGACGAGCAAAGCACAGTCTTTGTTTGCGGTTCAGGGCACGATCACAGGAAAAGACCCGTCTAAAAGAACAGTGACCTTGGATCATGTATTCCCAATCGAGATCCCCACGACCATGAAGTTTACAGGGCCTTAGTTCGCCTTTTGCACTTTAGGCGGCCAAGGCGAGGGTGTTTTCCAGGAGTTGTTGGAGTTTTTCGAACCTGGGCCAGTGATGGGTCGGGATAAAGCGTGTCGTCGGATGCTGAGTCGGCGGAGGGTTCGCAGCATGTCGGCGAACGACGGGGCGGTTTTCGACGTGTACCACGGACACACGAGTGGCTGCCAATGGTGATGACCTTCGCGGGCGAACCACAACACAATCAAGCTTTACAGCAGCATGGCCAGCGGAGCTGTGCGTTCGACCGAGCTGCAAGTCCAGCCAGACGGCTCCTCGAACCCCAAGTGTTGTTTGCTGTCATGGTTCGTCACTTCCAGACTCCATCGCATTGTGTACCAGGTGAGGACTTGTTTAGCAGTCGTCTGAGAGCACGTCGAGTAGAACGCTTCCCGTCCACGTCCCCCGTTGATCGCTTCGACCGCGCCGACACGCAAGGGGCGAGTCGGCGCGGCATGAACATGACCCAACGGGTCCGCCACTCGCGCCACTTTACGTCGACCGTAGTTGTTCAGTGTGACTCGACGACGACGTCCAGTCAGTAACGAATGGGGTGTCGGCAATCGTTCGTTGCACCGATGAGGACGGCCATTCGTCCCCGGCTTCCGCGTAGGAGCTGGGGCGTACAGCCTGGCGTCTTTTAACAAACGACTGGTTAGATCACAGTTCGCGGGCAAGTGACACAACACAATCTGGCCGCCATAAGCACTATCCGCCACGACGTGAAATCGTTGACTTTTCCGATGATTGCAGAGCACGGTCAACATTCCGACGGCAAGTTCCGGCCGCGTGCGATACGTCCGCCGATGTCTGGCCGCGCTCTTCGTGTTCAAGTACAGACGAAACAAGATCGGTAAGCAATATACATGGCCAGCCCGGAACGGGAGTTTCACAAGCACGCCCAGCACCACCCAGCTGTGACCCCAATTCGTGATGGCCTTTCCACGACTGGAGAGCAACGGATCGTGGTGCATCCCGGTCCCAAACATCTTCAGCCCGCGTTTGCGAGCCAGCGTGTCATCCAACGCCAGGAGCACGGCCTCGCCTTTCAGCCACGGCTCGATCAGATCAAACACCGCCAGTCCCAACGCATCCAGCGACCAGCGTGCCGCGCTGAATACGCGATGATACGACGAGAAATGTTTCTCCGCCGCATCACCAGCAACCAAAATCATCCGCGTCACTGTCCGCCGAGAAGCCAACACCCAACCGGTCAAGAACGTGACCCAGCTGGCGTGCGTCGGTGCCGTCATCGTCCTCGACAGTCCCCGCAATAAACAAACAAAATATGTACAAGTTCCATCGAAAGCCTCCTTGCTCGATGCCTGAGATTGATACCCCAGGCGTTGTCAGCGGGGCTCGCGCCTTTCACCCAGACCAGTCCTGATGCCTCCATAAAAGTGCAAAAAGCGAACTAAGGGAGCGGTGCCGGCTTCATCGTTGCAACCTGACATTACCGGGGCCAGTTTCTTTAGTCGAATTCTGGACTCAAGTGCCCCGAATCGTGTGCGGCCAATTCTTCCCTCAGATTTGGCACAAAAGTCTACGGTGCTGGTTTATCCGGGAGCTACGATCATCGCCCAAAGACAGAGGACGACTGATTCCACAGGGACTCACAATGTCGCAGCGTTCGCAGATTTCAAGATCGCCGAACACGTCATCGTTGGCATCTTGAGTCAGTGGATCTTACAACCGGCGTGATCGTCGTGGCTGGTCAGCCATGCAAAATGAACCCGGATGAGCGATTTATCTCGAGTCTGGTAGACCGCGGCAACAGTCCACTCACAATACAGAGACTGCATGATTTCGGCATCGGTGATGTGATCACCATAGTCGGATACAGATTGGATGGCGTCTGTTACGTCAATACGCTACAGACGACAGCCTTGGTAGCCGCACAAGGTGTGAGCATCACCCAGGCAGACGGCGTAGCGAAATCGAATACGCTGACCATGAAGGGAGCGGTTGCAGTATACGTCCCCGGCCAGACGGTCTCGATTTACAACGCTGTTACGAACCAGCTACTCGGCACAGTCGCCACGACACTGAATCCACCTCCCGTTGGTGGCGGAGTATGGAACTTCAAGCCGAAAGCCGGCTCATTTACGATCCCAACCAAGGTGAAAGTCGTCACGTCGAATGGTGGACTGACCGCAACAGCGAATGTGATCATCAAATAGTCGACTCCCGGTGACAAAGTCGTAGGCTGCAGGACACTCGGCAAAGTCCGGTGCGCCAAAAAGCCACGCGAGTCATCCCCGTCGTCGCCGATCGAGCCTGCGACAGCGACACACATCGCGATCAGCTGCAATCTCGTGGTTGGGACGTGGTCAGCCCGTACCGTCTAATCCTCGTACGCCACGAGTTCTGCAGCGACAGCTTCGTCTTCGCCGCTTTCATCAAACTCGCCTGCCTGTTGAGTCTCCTCAAACGGTTTTGATACCGGTTGTGTACGAGCCGAACGGTAGTCCGTGCTTAAAGCAATCCTCAATGATCATGAAATGGAGCAGGGCAAGAAAGGCGGCACCTCGAAATCGGTTAATCGATGGAGCGGATAAGTGCCAACATGGCACGCTTGATCGTTGCAGATAGCGTCTGCCAAGCAATGATGATCTCTGAGAGCTCCTCGTCCTCGATTGATGTGATGGTGCCGCGAGCTAGACTCTGTAGATGACGAGTTCCGTGACACTCAGGGCCAGTGGCGGGGCCAGCGGGTGTGGAAACCGCAGCATTCCCAAGGAAAGGTTGACAACGTCTCCGGATTTCTAATCCGTCGGTCGGTGGTTCGAATCCACCCGGGCGCGCTTGATTTTTGGAATGGGCGCGACGCGTATTAAAGGTCGAACTTGCTCTGAATTAGGGACGGGGGCGGAGAGATGTCGAGTGGATTGCCCTGTTGGAATCCGCTCAGGCGCATGTCCGCTTTTCAGTAAACCGCCGTAGTCGGGATTGGGACCTGATCCACAACGGTCAGCTGACTCCGGATGAGGAGGAGTAAATGCAGCTGTGGGCCATGGCGTCGTTGTGGCATTGGCCTCAACGATCGGATTTGCACGATCAAGCATCTTCTCTGATGGTCACTGGCAAGGCTCGCGCGTCCCATGCGACGCAAGAAGATGACGTGAAAGCCCGGCGTTACGCGATGAGAAGTCTTCGATTCGTGGGGGAGGCTTCCGTGTTCTTTATCGCGTATGCGCATGAAGCACTGGCACGAGCATCGCTGGTTCTTGGCAACCACACAGACGCCCTTGAATAACGGTCTCGGGTTCGACTGCTGGCAGCATCAGTGAGCGACGCTCACGACAGACAGTTGTTGATGGGCGATCTCAAGCGAATTTCGTCACAGCGACACAGAGCAATTCGCCACATTGCGAACGCCAGCTGGGCCAGCGATACAGAGCTGGCCGGTCTGGATTACAACTTCTTCAGTTCATCGAGGATCGACTGCTCGTTGGCCAGAATTTCAGCCAGGAACTGATGGTGGGCAGTTTCCGCGTCTTCTTCACTGCATTCGACCGTGGCCAGTTCCACATTCTCGGTCTGGTTGGAAATCATGTACTTGAGCAGAAACTCTGCGGAGACGTAATGCAGGCTGGTGTAATCGACGGGGTAGATTCCG
The DNA here is from genome assembly GCA_947479075.1 of Planctomycetaceae bacterium. Lineage (GTDB taxonomy): Bacteria > Planctomycetota > Planctomycetia > Planctomycetales > Planctomycetaceae > TH-plancto1. The sequence continues at coordinate 11 of CANJZR010000281.1, read as the reverse complement.
TAGTCGATCGT
>CANJZR010000280.1 GCA_947479075.1 Planctomycetaceae bacterium | reverse complement strand
GACATTGTCATCGGTCGCCATAAGGTGATGGGAAGTGCTCAGCGTCGCCGTCGCGGGGCGGTTTTGCAGCACGGATCGCTGCTGCTGTCACGGTCTGACTTTGCCCCCGAGTTCCCGGGGCTGGCGGAACTGGCCGGATTGACCAGGCAGCGACGCGAAGTGGCCCTGGCCTTGGCGGACGCCCTTGTGAGTCTCCTGCCTGGCGACCCGATCGAGGCGGGCCTGACCGAATCAGAACATCTCCAGGCGGAGGAACTGACCCGCACGCGGTATGCCAACCTGAGTCGTTAAATGTCTCCTGAGGGGCAGTGAGATCAAATCCCGGACCCGGTGATTCGCTAACAAACTCATCGGGACGCGGGTATCCTGAAACTTCTCACGCGGAGACAACGGACACCGGATGGGGGTATTGAGATGATGAGTTTCCTTCGAACGCTGACTTTTTGCCTGTGGACGACAGGTGCCGCGTGGAACGTGGTCGCGGATGACGCTCCGAAGCCTGCGGCGACATCGGACTCAGCTGTCATGAACGATGAGGAGAAAGCATTCTCCGAGATGCTGACCGGTGTCGATCTGGTCGGCTCGTTCACCGTCGATGGGCAGGCGGGGTCTCCCAAGCAGGATCGGTACAGCATTACCAAGGCCGTTAAGGTCAAAGGAAATACCTGGATGATCCATGCCCGCATCAAGTACGGCGAGGTTGACCTGACAGTCCCCGTACCGGTGAAGATCGATTGGGCCGGGAAGACGCCAGTGCTGTCGGTGGCCGACCTCAAGATCCCCGGACTAGGGAGTGAGTTTGGTTCCAGCATCCTGTTTCAGGGCAATCGCTACGCTGGAACCTGGGAACACGGAAAAGTCGGTGGCCACATGTGGGGCCGTATCGAGAAGACTCCTGTAGCAGCACCCTAAAGCTGATTCAGGAATCGTCTTTACGACATAGAAAAGGACAGACAGGAATGTCTGTCCAGAGTGAAGAGAAGTTGTAAATTGATCTACGAAGTCGCATTTCATTGATGTGAATTGATGGTTCGCAGAGATCGCCCCATGCCCCTCGCGACCTCTCGGGTATGGTCGGAGGGGCAGGTTGGCAGTCTTAACTCTGCACGGCTGCTTCGATTTTTTTCATGTAGTTGATGCTCTCGATGGCGATCGTCTCCGGGCCGGGCGAGTAGTCGAAGACTTCGACCGAGACCCAACCGTTGTAGTGGCTGTCGCGGAGTGCTTTGAAGATCGGCAGGTAGTCGGTGTCGCCCATTCCGGGGCCGAGCAGGTTGGTGTCGTTCACGTGGAAGTGATGGGTGCGGTGCTTGAATCGCTCGATCAGATCCGGGAGCGGGGTCCGTTCACCGCCGAGCATCGCCTTAACGTCCTGGTGCAGTTCAAGAGCCGGGCTGTTCACCTCATGGATGATGGCCATGGCCTCGGCGCACGTATTGATGAAGTTCGTTTCTTTCGGTGTCAGCGGCTCCAGGCAGAGAACCACGCCCCGGTCTCCCCAGTGATCGACGCATTCCGCGAAAACTTCGACGGTAGCATCGAACGCCTGTTCCCACGTCACTCCAGGCAGCAGATTCCGCTGGGCCGGTGAGCCGAAGACCATCACCTTCCCACCCAGGTCAGCGCAGAGGTCGCCCAGTTGCTTCAGGTAATCGGCAGTTTTCTGCCGGATCGCTTTTTCGGGGCTCGTCAGGTAAAGCCCGGAGGTCTTGGCGAGCATCCAGTGGATGCCGATGACCTCGACACCGTTCTGTAAGGCCGTGTCCTTCAGCTTCTTACGATCAGCAGCCGAGAGTTCGCACGGCTTGGTGCCCAGCATGAATGGTGCAACCTCGATCCCGGTATATCCCGTTTTGGCGATGAATTCACACTGTTGCTCCCAGCTCCACTCCACAAAAAGTTCGTGGCAGATGGCATATTTCATCAGATCGTTCCTGAAATGAGGTTTTTGATGGTTGGGAATTCTGCGGAGCAAGTGCTTCGGATGCCGAACATACCATTGAGAACCGGTTATGACGAGTTCGCGTGATCGTCGGAATTGAACGTGGTGAAGGCCCGTGGTCTGTCCGGTCGAATCAAAGGTGCGCAGGAATTTGAACAGTTCTATGCCATCGGAGTTTTCTGCCGGATCGGTTGTAGGGACTAGGCAGGGATGCCGGTTCGAAAATCCTCGCAAGAGTTCGTGAATACTCCGGAGAGCTGGAGTTGGAAGACTTTGACGGCCGAAGTCTAACCATTAGGCAAAGTGTGCCGGTCCGTCATTCCGTACTGGACCCGGCTCACCACAAATTCCGAACTCGAATGAGAACACTTGGGGGATCTTTAGCCATGCGAAACATGACTTGGTTATCCGTCTTAATGGCAGCTTTCGCGCTGCTGGGCGGATCGGAATCCGAGGCTGGCCTCTTCTGCGGTATCGGCCGCTACAGAAGCTGTCCGGCAGAAAGCTGCGAGCCCTGTCAGGACTACTGCCAGGCCCGTACTTGCAACAGCGGTTGCTATAAGACGGTGAAAGAGACCGTCTGGTGTACGGAAACGTACCAGGAATGCCAGACTGTCATGGACACCTGCTACGAGAAGGTGCCCGTTCAGTGCAATCGCGTGGTTCGTGAGACCTGCTGGCGGGATGAGTGCTACACCGTCTGCAAGCCTTGTTACCAGACCTGCTACAAGACTGTGTGCTACACGGTTCGCAAGCCTTGCTACCAGACCTGCTATCGCACGGTCTGCTGCCAGGTCCGCAAGCCTTGCTATCAGACCTGCTACCGCAACGTGACTTACACGGTGTGCAAGCCCTGCTACCAGACTTGCTACCGGACGGTGTGCTACACGGTTCGCAAGCCCTGCTACCAGACCTGCTACCGTGAAGTCTGCTGCACAGGTTACCGTACCGAAACCCAGACGTGTTACCGCGATGTCTGTACGACGACCTGCCGCCCTGTCACTGAAACTCGTTGCGAAAACGTCGAGTGCGGCGAGTGGAAGATCGTGAAGGAATGTGTTCCCGGTCCAGTCGTTGACCGCTGCGTCAGCAGCCCCGGCTCGTTCAGCTGGGATGAATCCGGCTGCTGCTGCGTCTACAAGCCTGGTTGCTGTCACGTCGAAAAGGTTCAGTGCCCACCCCGCGTCTGCTGCAAGAAGGTCTGGTGCCCCAAGACGGTCACCCGTCAGGTCTGCTGCACTCGCTGGGTCTCGGAAACCAAGCACTGCAAGGTGCCTTACACGGTCTGCCGTCGGGTTCCTTACAGCTACACGAAGCAGGTGCCCTACACGACCTGCAGCTGGACCTGCGAGCAACGCTCGAAGCAGGTGCCTTACACCACCTGTACCTACACTCGTGAATGCCGCACCAAGCAGGTGCCTTACACGACCTGTACGTGGACTTGTGAGACTGTGAGCCGTCAGGTGCCTTACACCACCTGCAGCTACACTTGCGAGCAACGCACCAAGCAGGTGCCTTACACCACCTGCACGATGACCCAGCAGGTCTGTCACCGCAAGGTGCCGTATACCACCTGCCGCAATGTCTGTGAGACCCGCTACGTCACCAAGACCCGCTGCGTCCCACGACAGGTCACGGTCTGCAAGACCCGCTGCGTGCCCAAGACGGTCTGCCGTCAGGTTCCAGTCGATCCTTGCTGTGACACCGGCTGTCTGGCCGTCGATCCGGGCTGCTCAGCTCCGATGACCGCTGGCTGTGATGGCGGGACCTGCACGAAGTAGTTCTGAGTGATCGTTCGAGAATACGGAATGCCTGCGGGGGAGGACGTGTGTCCTCCCCCGTTTTTTTGTTTTGATAGGCATGGACCCGCTGGCAGACTCAATGGAGGATGTTGCGATATGACGCCTGCCATGTTGAATTTCCCTACTCATGATCACACAATGAATCCTCACAGCGAACTGCGATGTATGACGCAGCTGTGGTGATACATCACGCTTCGCATTGAATTGGACTCGCTGAGGCGCTGCAGCCTTCCGAGTATCCCCAAGGAACAGATCATGAGAATTCGGTTTAAGTGGTTGTTGCTGGCGTTGCCACTGCTGGTGGTGACGGTCTCTGCAGAAGATGCGCCCAAATCAGATGCACCTGCTGCGAGCGGAAAGGAAGTGAAAGCCGGCGACTTGAATCTGACCGTTCCACCGAGCTGGAAGCAGCAGCAACCCTCGAACAGTCTGCGCCTCGCGCAGTTTGCGATCACACCCGCCGAGGGAGATGCCGACCCCACTGAACTGGTGATCTCGCCCCCGATCGGGGGGACCCGCGAAGCCAACATCGCCAGATGGATTGATCAGTTCGAGAAAGAGGGCCGCGAGTTGGTCATGTCGCAGGGGAAATGCCCCCAGGGAGAATATGTGCTGGTTCAACTCAGCGGAACGTACCGCCGTCCGGTGGGGCCACCCATTATGCGGAAGACCGTGCCGACACCCGGCTATCGGATGCATGGAGTGATCCTGTCGGCGACCAGCAAGGATGGAGCGCCCGCCGGAAATTACTTCCTCAAGCTGACGGGGCCCGCGAAGACGGTCGCTGCCAATGAAGAGGCATTGCGGGCTGCTTTTGGAGCCGACAAGTCCAAGGAAGAGAAGTACGAGCTCCCCTAGTCGCGGCCAGCTCTCAGGCTGAGTCGGAGATCGTGAAACATTCCGAGAGACGTGCTCTAAATGGTGAGCACGGCTTTCATGTTTTCGTAGCAGACTTTGGCAGCTGTGACCGGATCGTATCCCGGCTTTGAGGAAACCTGCCCGCTGACTTCGCAGCAAAAGTCAGCCTGATATCCCGCCCCGTGCAAACATCGGGCGATTGCGGCGTGGTCGATGGATTTCGATTCACCGGGAAGTGAGAACGAAACTTTGTCGCCCGCTTGAACAGCGTCTTTCATGGCCACGTAGGCGATGAGTTTGCGACCCTGCTCGACTGTGTCAGCAATACTGAGATCGCGAAAGGCGTAGTGGCTGTAATCGTAAACGATGCGGATGCGGGGCGTGTTCCCCAGCTGCTCGATGATCCAGGCCGCTTGGGCGGGCGTCGACATGGCCCCGAACCGGTGCGGCTTGATGCAGATCAGTCCGTCGAGTTCTCCGGCCATCTTTGCCCAGTCGCCGACTCGATCACGGAACATGTTCTTGACCTCGTCCCACTTCCCACCGCCGAGGACTGTCTGAACCAGTGGCGGACTCTGGGGCGAAAGGTCACGACCCAGAGTGAGGGCAGCCTGGAGCCGCTCTTGCCCTCGGGTATGCTCTGCAGCATCGGCCTTGGGGGGCACATCTTCCATCACGGCGACCAGGCGGAGTTGGGAGTCCTCAAGCAGAGTGCGAACAGCCTTCCGTCGGTCGTTGTCCATGCGAGATGGTGAACTGTCCCATTCGGGGATGGCACAGAGTTCAAAGCCATCGAAGCCGATTTCTGATGTCGTGCGGATCGCCTCCTCCAGAGTGAGCGACCGCATGCCATAGTTCCCGATGGCGAGATGCTTGACCCTTGGGGCTTGAACCTGACCTTGAGCCCAGACAGCACTGGCGAGTGAACCAGCGATAGCACCCAGGGCTGTGCGTCG
>CANJZR010000279.1 GCA_947479075.1 Planctomycetaceae bacterium | reverse complement strand
TTGGATTCTGAGTAGTCCCGGTGTCTTTGGCTAGGCTGGGGTGAGGCTCGGGGTGATCGGCCCTCGTGAAGCATTTCCACATTCGCCTTCGCATACCGAGTCAACCGCGAAGCGGTGACAGCTGGTAGCTGCAGGCGAAAGCCTGCGGAAAACGAGTCGGTCGAGTTTGCAGCCGCGAAGCGGCGATAGGAAATGAACATATGGTGGCTGCTCTTGGGGGGCTCCTTCTGATACCCAGAGGAATGTCTTATTCATAGGTCGGGTGTTGTGGGCGTTATCCCCCCGACCTATCGCCGCTGTCGAAGTGTGGGGCCTTCAACCACAGGCTGACGCCTGTGGCTATTCGCTGTCACCGCTTCGTGGTTCAAAGGGGGGAGCGTACCCGGAGATGCAGAAGAGGGGGCAGAAACTTTGAGGCGAGCCATCGTGACTGGCTCAAAGGCGAATTGCCTATCAAGAACTCATACTTTGCTGATCACGCCAGATTGAATGCGGCGCAGCTGTCAGACATTAAAGGAAAAAGAGCCACCGGTCGGATTCGAACCGACGACCTATGCTTTACGAAAGCATTGCTCTACCAGCTGAGCTACGGTGGCGACGACGGAGAGTGATCCTCACCGACTTCGGAGGCCGCTAAGCGATCTCCGAGGAGGGAGCAGTAAAGCAAACTGCCCCCAACGGTGTCAAGGCGATGAAGCGAGTTCTGTTTTCTGCGGCTGATGTTGCCGAAATCGTCTGCCTCTATGACTTTCAGGCAGGCGTCAGCCAGACGCTCAATCGCTGATGGGCATACAGACCCACGGCGTGCGGATACAGCCGAGTTTGGCGAGTGCTTCGCCCGCCTTGCGGAGTCGGCCTTCCAGCGTTTTGTGGGTCATGATGACGAGTGGAACGAAACGTGGTCGACCACCGCTGGTCGCGACCTCTTCGGGTTCCGGGGTCTCGTGCTGGATGATCGAGGCGAGGCTGATCTCGTTGCGACCGAGGGCGTCGGTAATCTCAGCCATGACGTGGGCGCGGTCCTCGACCTCCATCCGCAGGTAGTACCGCCGATTGACCTCCTCGACTGGCTGGAGCGGGAACGGTGGGTGACTGCCCCACAAGTCGAGTCGCTCGAAGTTGTTCCGGGCCCGTCCGGCAGCCACGTCGATGAGGTCCGACACCACAGCTGAGGCCGTGGGCATGCCGCCCGCTCCCTGGCCGGAATACCAGGTTGTGCCCACGATGTCCCCGGTCAGGCCGATGATGTTGAACGGGCCGTCGGTCTGAGCGATCGGTCGGTCGGCACGGACCAGCGTTGGTTGCGTGTGGAGTTCGAGCTTGCCCGCGACGAGTTTCGCGGTCGCCACCAGCTTAACGGCGTAGCCCAGTTCGTCGGCGTATTCGAGGTCGGCCAGTTCGATGGTGTCGATCCCCTGGACCAGGAACTGGTCGGGAGTCACTCGGGTGCCGAAGGCCAGCAGCGTCAGCAGCCCGAGTTTCTGCGCGGCATCGGTTCCCTTTACATCCATCGATGGATCGGCCTCGGCAAAACCCAGCTGTTGAGCGAGGGCGACCGCGTCAGCGTAGGCGGCCTGCTTCTGGAACATCTCGGTCAGGATGAAGTTGCTGGTGCCGTTCAGGATCGCCTGGATCGAGGTGATCTGGTTGGCGGTCATCGACTGACTGAGCGTGTGGATGATCGGGACACCGCCTGCAACGGCAGCTTCGAATGCGATGCAGCGTTTGGCTTCGCGGGCAGCTGCGAAGAGTTCGTCGCCGTGCTGGCAGAGCAGGGCTTTGTTGGCGGTGATGACATCTTTCCCGGCCTTCAGGGCAGCCAGGACAATGTCACGAGCGGGTTTCAGACCCCCGATCAGTTCGACCACCACATCAACATCTGGTGATGTGGCGACTGCCATCGGATCGGAGGTGACCAATGACGTGGGCAGATCGATCGAGCGTGGCTTGAATGTGTCACGGACAGCGACTTTCGTCAGGCGGATCTCTCGCCCGGTTCGCAATTTCATCCGAGCGGATTGCTCAATGAGTATGCGAGCCACGCCCGTCCCAACGGTGCCCAGTCCAATCAGTCCCACGCGAAGTGCGTCCATGACGTTCCCTGTTGCCAATCAATTGCCCGAAGTGTCGAAAACATGGGGTGAGCGGAGTTCTCCCCCCAGATTTCTCGTCGTCTGTGACAATCTAGTTCACAACATGGTTATTCGGAAAGCTCCCCCTCGGTTCTCAAGAGGGAGAGAAATCATTTCGACCTTCGATTTCCGGCCTTTTCGGAAATTGCGATCGGGGCTGCTCCCCTTACAATCAGTCGGCTCATGTCAGCTGAGGATTCCATGATTCGTTCGACCGATGCCCAAGCCGATCTCCACGGGCGAAGGCAGCTGCGCGTTGGTGCAGTGAGCTATTTGAACTCCAAACCGCTGATCGAAGGGTTTGCGACCCAGCTGCCGCATGCATCGCTCATGCTCGACTTTCCAAGTCGCTTGGCGGACGAATTGCAGAAGGGGCGTCTCGATGTCGCTCTGATCCCTTCGGTCGAGGCTTTTTTCGATCCCGACTATGTCATCGTGTCGGATGCCTGCGTGGCGACTCGCGGGCCGGTGATGAGCGTGAAGCTGTACAGCCGCGTCCATCCCGGTGAGATTCGGACGTTGGCACTGGATGAAGGGTCGCGGACGAGTGCCTGCCTGACCAAAGTGATTCTGAGTCAGCAGTTCGGAGTCCAGGCGAAGATCGAGACCTTACCGCTGGAGAAGGACACACGGGCGACCTCTGCCGATGCGATTCTGTTGATTGGTGATCGGGCGATGCATGCTCCCGATGAACAGTTTCACACGGTCTGGGATCTGGGCGAGAAGTGGCTGAAGTGGACGGGGTTGCCGTTTGTTTTCGCCATGTGGGTGGCCCGCCGAGACAGCAATCTGACTGGGGTCAGCGAAGCGTTGTCAGCTGTTCGAGATCTGGGCGTGCAACGGATTCGAGAGATCGCTCGTCGGGAATGCGGTCCGTTGGGACTGAACGAGCAGGTTGCCGAAAACTACCTGCGTCACAACTTGCATTTCTATCTGGGAGCGGCCGAACGGCAGGGGCTGCGTCAGTTCCATGCTCTGGCGGCGGAGCAGGGATTGGTGCCGCCGGAGTCGAGGCTGAATTTTTCCGAGAGCCGGTCTCTGCGTCCGAATCATGACTCGGCGGAGATGGCGAACCTGCAGGTCACCGATTGACGGTTGGTGAGCGGTTCACGGTTCTCTGGATGTCGAGAAAATCTGGATTTGCCAGCCTCTCTAATCTCTCCGCCACCGGGTCGTGTTGCCGTAAAACCAGTGGTGAGGAAGAGTTAGTACGCACAATGCCAGTGAGAATAACGCCACTCCAATCAAGGCGGCGAGAACCATATACGAAGATGGGGCATCGTCGCGAACAACCGAGGTGGTTGGTCGCGTAACGACAACGGCTTTGGCGTGTTCCTCGCTTTTCTGGAGGGTTCCGCTCATGTCACTTGAGGATGCCTGCTGAATCTGATTGAAGTCAATCTCCTGTACCGGAGCCCATTTGTCCGTTGTAACGGTCGGGGTTTCGGTGATGGGACGGATCTCCAGCGCAGAGACGTAACCAGAAAATGCAGTCGAGTGGATGAGCCACGCAGACATGTTGGCCTTGAATCTTTTAGTTTTCACCAGCGAGCGTTCCTTAATCATACCAGAAAGAAATGGCAATTTGGAGAACAAGTTGGAAAATCTGCATCAGGTCCATGCGGTTCGGCGTGTGTCGATTCCCACCTGGACCGTCAGGTCAGAGAATCGGGCCTCTGGCGTAATACTGCGGCGTCGGGGTAGTCTGGTCGTATGGCGTTGAGTTGTTTGATTGGAATAATCCTCTCATCCTCGTCTTCTGATTTTGTCGATTGAATCGTTATCCTCTGGGCTCGTGGGGGTAAGGAACCGCTATTGATCACTGCTGATCATTCTCTGAAGGGACTCTGAGATGCATCAAATCCCCCGCCGTTCGGTATTGCTTGGCGCACTCGGTCTCTGGTTGGCGGCGGGGCGTGTGACCTGGGCAGTTGGTCCGGAGAACAAGGCGATTCACTGGCAGGCGAACCTGAAGGACGCCCATAAAGTGGCGTTACAGCGAAACATGCCCATCATGCTCGTTTTCGGAGCAGACTGGTGCGGGTTCTGCAAAAAGCTGGAGAAGACGACGCTCTCCAACCCTCAGTTGGCGAAATACATCAACAATACGTTTGTTCCCGTCCATATTGATGTCGATGAAAACGAGAAGATCGCAGAGATCCTGGAAGTGAAATCGCTGCCCTGCACGATTATTCTCAGTCCCAACGCGGATCTGCTCGGACGTCTCGAAGGCTTCATGAAGCCCGCTCCGATGCTGGAGAAGCTCACATCGGCTTCCAAACGCTATTCCGAAGTCCAGCAGGCTGGCGGTCAGAAGCGGTAGAACGACGGTTGGTGGGAGTCGACCATTGGGCTGAGTGGCCTGATCCGAGGGGGCTTGGCGTTAGCACTGCTAATGTGCGGGCGTTTCCAGTAACTGGACGTGTCTCCAGGCCCCAGTCCGAAACCGCCAGAGCAGTGTCGCGGCCAGCAAGGCGAGATAGGCCACGATCCAACCCGTCGCAGCTGCATCTCCCCAGCCGAAGTACTTGACGCTGAGAAGTGAGCCCGGGACGAATACGACCCAGGCAATCACCAGTCGCGCGAGCATGGGGAATGTGGTATCGCCCGCCGCTCGTAAGGCCTCGGCCAGCGAGGTCGCGATGGCATCGAAGAGTTGCCATGCCGATGAGATAATCAGCATCCGGACCCCGATTTCGAGCGTTTCTGCAGCCCCGTCGCCCTGGGCAAACGGGGCAATCAGAATCTGTGGGATCAGGAAGTAGGCCACACCGGTGGCTCCCTGCCAGATCAGAGTCGCAGCTGTGGTCAGTGCCACTGCCTTCGGGACGAGATCTTTTGCCCCGGCGCCAATTGCCTGCCCCACGAGGATCGCCCCGGCACTGGCCAGTCCAAATGCGGGCATGAATGAAACCGAGTTCAAGGCCATCACGCAGTTCATCCCGGCCAGCGAGGTTGTTCCCAGTCGACCCACGACCTGATTGATAAAGAAGATGAAGGCAAAGAACTCAAGGAACCAGTTGATGCCCGCCGGAAGGCCGAATCGAAGCAGTTGAACAAACTCCTTTATCCGCAGTGAAGTCCGGACAATGCTTCGACCCTGCCACAGGAAGTAGGCGAACAGTCCGGCGAAGGCGATCCAGGTTGAGATCGAACTGGCCAGTGCCGCCCCTCGAACACCCAGTGCCGGGCTCCCCAGGTTTCCTCCAATCAGAATCCAGTTCCCGATGACATTGGTGATCATCAAGCAGAGATTCGCCAGCATTCCGGGACGTGTTTTACCGAGCCCGCCGAAGTAGTTGGCCAGAGCCTCGATCGCAATCGCCGCACCACCACTCCACAGGCGGATCACGATATAGCCGGCCATCAATTCTCGGACTTCGTCTTCCAGTGAGATCCAACTGAGAACCGGATTGATCACCAGGATCACGCC
>CANJZR010000278.1 GCA_947479075.1 Planctomycetaceae bacterium | reverse complement strand
TCTTGGCTCCCCCGAGTCGATTCAACTCGGCGATCACCACGGGACCGCCAGTCAGCAGGACATCTTCGCCGCGTAGCTGACAGTAGTCGAGTACTCCCTCCACATCCTTCACTGTCCCGGCGCGGTCTTGCAGTCCCTGAGGGGAGAGCAGGGCGACCAGTCCGAGCATCTGCTTGTCTTTAGCGAGCGAGAGACCAGTGATTCTCTCTTCAATCTTTTCTTCAGACACACTCAGTTCGCGCATCACCTGGCTGAGGCGACGAGGGGACCAGCAATGTCGAATCCCCGGAAGCTGATTCAGACGTTCCGCGACCGATTCGACCAGCGGGTCGTCGGGATTCATGTTCGGCAGGCCGACGAGGATGACTTCCTCGGCCCCGAATTCCTCTTTGAACATGTCGTACGTCGAACGGACCTCGGACTCCTTGGGGAGCCATGTTTCAAGGTCATTGTTCGATGGCATCGATTCCCCTTGCCAATACATGAAGGGGAACGCAATTGCCGCCAGTACTAGCAGCCACCGACCATGTCGCTGGTAGAGCGATGTCAGCATGTGGACTTGCCGCCTTTATTGAACCTGCTGCATGGAGTGGGTTCCGGTAGCCCACCAGGTCAAATAGCGCGCAGCCAAGACTGTTCGCACCATTCGTATCTTCATTATCGTTCCGTAAGCTCGGGAGAACTGAGGGGATTCCAGCGTTTCGTGGATCTACTCCGTGGTTCACCCGCATATCCTGCCACCTGACGATGACAGGCTGCGAGACCTGCCGGTTTAGTTCAGCAACCTGAGCAAATACTGTCCATACGTGCTGTTTTTCATCACTGTCGCGAGCGCTCCCAGTTGGGAGTCGTTGATGTACCCCATACGCCAGGCGATTTCTTCCGGACAGGCGATCTTCAAGCCCTGTCGTTGTTCCAGAACAGACACGAATTGAGTCGCATCGACCAGTGACTCATGTGTCCCTGTATCCAGCCACGCGGAGCCGCGGCCCAGTGTTTCGACTTGCAGCGTGCCTTGTTCCAGGTAGAGCCGGTTCACATCGGTGATCTCCAGCTCGCCACGTGGAGAGGGCTTGATCTTGTGGGCGAACTCCACGACCTGTTCGTCGTAGAAGTAGAGCCCCGTCACAGCCAGATTCGATTTCGGGACCTTGGGTTTCTCTTCGATGCTGATGGCCTTGCCCGAGGCATCCATCTCCACGACGCCGTACCGTTCCGGGTCACGGACGTGATAGGCATACACGGTCGCCCCACTGGTTCGTTGACTGACATCCTGCAAGCTTTGCGACAACTGGTGCCCGTAGAAAATGTTGTCGCCCAGAATCAGTGACGACGGGCGGTCCTTGGCAAACTCCGCTCCAATGTGGAAGGCCTGTGCCAGACCTTCGGGCTTGGGCTGGGCGGCGTACTGGAATTCCATACCCCATTGTTTGCCGTTGCCGAACAGACGCTCAAACAGCGGTAAGTCGTGAGGAGTGCTGATGATGAGGATCTCCCGGATCCCCGCCAGCATGAGCGTAGCCAGCGGATAATAGATCATCGGCTTGTCGTAGATCGGCATCAACTGCTTGCTGACTACGATTGTGGCCGGGTAAAGCCGGGTCCCGCTTCCTCCGGCGAGGATGATACCGCGTCGCGATTTGTCGTTGGCCATCGGAGTCTGCTGAGAAGGGTTGAACTGTCTGATGAGCGGTTGGGCAGTGAAGCTTTGCCGATTCTGCCGGACCGTGTGAACTTCGAGGACTTGGATGGTGCCTCGGATGGAACACTCATCGACACGAATCAACCGTTATCCTGATCGTTTATCGTCCTGAAATGTTCGGCAATCCGCGTTTACCGTGAAAAAGACTCAATAGTCAGCGTGGTTAGTCGTTGGTGTGACTGTATCAAGCACTGGGACTTTCTCCGACGTGGCCATCAGCTCAGCCGTGGAATGAGGACCAGCGAATTATGCCGAATGATCAGAGGCCTTCGAATACTCTGGCGTAGGTTTCCTGGACCGACAGCTTTGGAACGCGCGAGGCAATCCCACGGCAATCAAGACCGCGATGGCGGGCATGATAGGTGCCCGCATTCGAGCGTCGGTCCAGTACACCAGATGGACTAAGAAGAAGCCGAGAATCAGGCTGCCTGTTGCCAGCAACAGCTGCCACTGCCGATGAAGTACCGCCTGAGACGTGGCGAAGATTCCGGCGAACCAGAGCACTGCGTACCCGATTGCAATGGCCCAGAGTGCGGCCGCCGGGAGTCCCGTGTCTCCGGGGCGACCCGTCCAGATCGACCAGAACCGTGTGGCACGGTACATACAGGCCTGCGCAAATCTGCCGGGATTCTGCCGGATGAAATCGCGGGCTTTGTCACTCTGCCAGCGGTCCTGTGCGACTTCCCCCTGAATCTGGTGACGGTCCATTTCTTGTTGGGTTATGGTCTGCCAGCCGCTCAGGCTGTCACCGCTCCAGGCGATGTCGGGGCCTTCCACGACCTCGGTGTAGTACACCGGGTTATTGGCGAGCCACAGCGTATAACCACCATGCGTGGTCGTCGCGATGGGGTGACCGAACACTTGCCAGTTCCTGATGACCCAGGGGGAAAGAACCCCCAGGGTCACAGCTCCAACCAGCAGCCCGCTGCGAAGTCGAACGCTCCATCCGCCCGGGCACGATCCCGGTATCACAACACTTCCCACCAGCCACAACGCCAGGGCTGCGGCATAGGTCGGCCTCGCAAGCAGGCACAGACCCCATGTCAGACCGATCAGAATTGAACGGCGGATTGCCCTTTGACCGCACACGGAACTTTCCGCCGCCTGGGCATTGCACGACATCACCGCAAGCAGTCCGGCAGAGAGACAACTGCACAACGTCTCAGTCATCGGCTGCCCGCTGTAGAGCACGAGCAACGGGTCGATCGCGACGATGCCCGCAGCTGTGAGACTTGCTGTCCAACAGCTGTTCGAGTCGCTGCCAGCGAATCGCATTGCGGCCAGCCCCGTGGCAACGACCATCACCCCGGCGAGCAGCAGATGCAACGCTCCAACGCCGATCGCCCCTCCTCCGGTGACGAGCAACAGCAGCGGGTAAAGTGGCGGACGAAATGCCGTTGCCCGCGGCGGATCACTTCCGGGAGTTGAATACCCATGGCCCGCCCCCATCTCGCGTGCAATTCCGAGATACAGGTCCCGGTCTGCGGTTAACCGTTCCGGAGCCTGCAGCATGACTCCGAGCCGCAACAACATCGCCAGCCCGATCAGGCTCAGCCAAGTGAATCGCGATGAACAGAGAGATTGAACCGACACGGAATGATCTCAATTCAGTCAGCAGGCGAATCACCGCAGTCTATCAATCTGCATATTTCCCAACAGCGAGCGGCAGCTGTGAGCCTCGCGTGTCTGACTTCACCAACCCGAAGCGTCAGCGAGGGCGAGCCACGTTGGACTTTTCAAGAGTTTTCAAGCGATGAGACGAGGCTCGTATCTAATTCAAGTCCCCTCGCTGTCGTTCTCTCCCTCGCTACTTCACTTCCTTGTTCCGCTCAAACCAATCCGGTGGGATCGACAACGACCACACCTCGTTGTTCAGTGGGGGGATCATTCCTCCCGCGACCCACAGCTTGTCGTCATGCACAAACAGGGAATGTTCATGTCGCTCCCGCCACGTGACCTCGGGCTTGTATTGCGTCCAGTCTTTTCCGTTCTGCGAGTACCACACATCGCTCCAGTTCCGGGACTCGGGGTCTTTCGACCATCCCCCCAGTACCCAGATCCGATCGCGATAGGTCGCCGCCGAGAACCACAGCCGCTTGCTCCACGGAGCCTCAGCTGTCTCCTGCCGCCATTCGACGCCATCCGTGGTCGACCACACATCATTCAGAGCTGTGTAGTTCGGGACGTAGTTCCCACCGCCCATGACATACAGCCGGTCACCGAGGACAGCGGCCTGAAGATAGGAACGCGGCGCCCAGGGAGCCTTCTCGTTGATGCAGGTCCATTCTTTTCCGTCCTCCGAGGTCCACACATCGCTCTTCAGGCTCGCATCCGTTCCAAAGTAGTAGTCTTCTGTTCCTCCCAGCAGCCACATCTTGTCTTTGAAGACCACCAGCCCCGAGGCAATTCGTGGCGTCCATCCCGCATGCGGCGTGACTTCCTCCCACTTCACTCCGTCAGTCGATGACCAGACTGCGTTGCTGGCCGAGTGATCGGGCAACCGCCCATTGAACCACCCTCCCATGAACCACATCTTGTCCTTGAAGGTGACCGACATCGACAGGTCGCTGTGTTTCCAGGGGCGTCGCTGGTGACCTTCTGCCAGTCCTGGCCATCTGTGGATGACCACACATCGCGCGGGGCAGCTTCGTACGATCCATACCACCCGCCGAAGATCCACATCTTGCCGTCGAAGACGACTTCGCCTTGCGAGTCGCGGGCCTGCCACGGTGCGTTCGTGACTTTCACCCAGTTCGGCGCCGCATCGGCCCACTTCAGGGAGTCGATCCGCGCGAACTCCTGCTTCACGTCGTCGCCCTCATAGAACGACAACCACCCGCGGACCGTCCGCGTCTCACCCGGCGGGCAATCGGGGAATTTCGGATCCGAGTGCAGGCAGGGACAGAGCGGGTTACCCCACG
This sequence comes from Planctomycetaceae bacterium, assembly GCA_947479075.1. Classification (GTDB taxonomy): domain Bacteria; phylum Planctomycetota; class Planctomycetia; order Planctomycetales; family Planctomycetaceae; genus TH-plancto1. The sequence continues at coordinate 951 of CANJZR010000278.1, read as the reverse complement.
CCCGGTGATTCGGCGACCAGGCGGTGATGACCCAGCGTTTCCCCGACGTGTCATGGCTGGCGGAGTAGGGGGCCTGCATGACCTTGTTGTCATTCGTCTGCTCCGTGAAACCCGGAGCTCCTTTCAACATGACACAGTTCTGGACCCGCAGATCAGACAGCATCTCGCTGCTCCCGTTCTTGAGCGTCAATGCCATCGTGACATGATCTTTTTGCGGCTCGATCACAGCTTCGAACTCGATCCCATTCGGCAGCACTCGCTTCATTCGCAGCACGCCATTCGGCAGCTGTTCCCACTCCTGTCGGGGCAGGGCGATTCCCTGTTTCGACCAGACAGTCGGGACATGCGTGTGTGTCAGATAGGTCAGGCCCAGATTCGACCAGATCGCCTCGGGGATGTCAGCCACCACATAGCTGGCCTGCGACTTGTCGTCCGGTTGCCACGGGGTAAAGACGCTGACCTTGGTCTCCCGCTGTGGGTCGATAGCCCCATCCAGGAACCCGATACGAGGATGCCGACCACCAGGATAAGGCAGGACCAGCAACCGGTCACTGGTCTCCGCAGGCGGAGAATTGTCCATCCGGATATCGAACTTCTGCATCGCGGCCGATACCGCTTCGCCTGACAACCCCGTTGCCGCTGAAACCTCGTCGACAGAATACTTATGCCGCCAGACCATGTTGCCCAGCCACGCCTTGAGGTCATTCTCCGAGGCCGGGGGCCGAGCATTCTCGGGGGTGTCAGCGAGTACCGGAGCGAGCGACCCGAGAAATAAACCAGCGATCAGCATCAACAGACGAGGCATCGATAACTCCACCCGGTGCGAACTCAGCAGAAGGGAAACACCGTATGGTCTAACCCGTGACGCCATCCTAACAGTGGGCGTTACTTGGTGGAACCAAATCAGTTCCTGACTGGATTGATTGTGACAGCCAGGGAGGCCACCGCATC
>CANJZR010000277.1 GCA_947479075.1 Planctomycetaceae bacterium | reverse complement strand
TTCGGATCGAGGGAAATTGCCTTCTCCAGATCCGCTGCGGCATCATTGTATTGCTGCATTTCCATCAGCACGGAACTGCGTTCGATATAGGGCAAAGCCATGTCCGGAGAATGCTCAATCCCTTTAGAATAGTTCAGCAGTGCTTCCTGCATTAACCCGCGTCGCTGCAACACATGGCCCAGGTTGATATAGGCTGCTCCATCCTTGGTTCCGAGCTGAATGGCTTGCTCCAGATCGGCTTTAGCTTTCTCAATATCGTCGAGTTGGAAGTAAGCAATCCCGCGATGGAGGTAAGCCACTGGAGTCGGGGTCTTCTCAATGATTGAAGAGTAATGACTGACCGCGTTCTCCACGGGAACGACATCGTCCGCGAAAACCCAGCCTCCATAACGAGGTACCATGAGCCAGCGCTCATGAATTTTACTAAAGTGCAGGACAGTTCCCGGGCGCACGGACCCGATGGGGTTGTCGTGCGCATAAACCTGAGTATTTTCTGAAAGGACTATGACTGTTCGACTGGGCGAGTAGGTGTCCGGATTCAGCGGTGGTGTCGATTTTTCGGACGGATCATTCAGCAAAGTCGTCAGCGTGAGGATCAAAACGGTCCACATGTGAACTCTTTCGGAAATCAACTGGGGAAACTGTGATGGCGCTTGCAAACCGTTATGTACTGCTTATCTTATCCAGATAGTGCAGATTCCGCATTGGTCGTAAGCATCTTTTGTTGCCTGGTCTTCTCGACTGGAATTTGGCTCCCCGTACAAAATAGGGCGGTGTGTCGCCGCCAGATTGGCAACTTGTTCCTGAGGAGGACTGCTGATGAGAAAATTGTTCATGGTGTTGCCAGCCTTGGCTTTGGCCTTGACTGCGACATATGCCCAGGCAGGTGGTTGCGGCCGACATCGTGCCCGCTGCTGCCCAGCTCCCTGTGCGAGCGCTTGTAGCCCCTGCGGCGGTGGAGTTGCTGCGGCTTGCGGGCCTCAGTACACCACTGAAGAGCGTACTGTCATGGTTGCGGAAATGGGAACGGAAACCCGCACCGTCACCGTCACCGAAATGAAGCCGGAGCAGCGTGAGCGGAAGTATACCGTTCAAAAGCAGGTTCCGCGAACTGTCGAGAAGACCCGTACGGTCAACTACAACGAAGCAGAAGCTCGGACCCGTGAAGAAAAGTACACGGTTTACGAGACCGCTTCCGAAGAGAAGACGGAAACCTACACCGTCAACGTCCCGACGACTGAAGAGAAGAAGGGAACTCGCACGGTTTACAAGACCGTGACCGAGAACGTCGAGCAGAAGTACACCGTCAACGTCCCGACGACCGAAGAGAAGAAGGGAACTCGCACGGTTTATAAGACCGTCGCTGAGAACGTTGAGCAGAAGTACACCGTGATGGTGCCTGTCACCGAAGAAAAGAAGGGGACCCGGACGGTTTACAAGACCGTTTCGGAGAACGTCGAGCAGTCCTACACCGTGCTGGTTCCGACCACGGAAGCACGCACCGGTACCCGGACTGTCTATGACACTGTGCAGGAAACCGCCACTCGGACTGTGTCTCGCGACGCTGGCCAGTGGGTCACCACTCAGGTGGCTGATCCTTGCAATCCCTGCAACACCCGTTGCTGCCGCAAGTGGTGTCCGAACGTCGTCTGCGAGCAGGTGCCTTACACGGTCTGCAAGCGGGTCTGCCGTCAGGAGCCCTACACGTTCAACGTGACTGTTTGCCGTCCTGAGACCCGTACCCGTACGGTCGCGGTCTGCAAGCAGGTTCCTGAGACCCAGGAATACACCTACTGCGTCACCACTTGCCGTCCTGAGCAGCGCACCCGCACTGTCCAGGTCTGCAAGCAGGTTCCTGAAACCCAGGAATACACCTACTGCGTGACCGGCTGCCGTCAGGAAGAGCGTACCCGTACTGTCCAGGTCTGCAAGCAGGTCTGTGAACAGCAGGAATACACCTACTGCGTGACCGGCTGCCGCCAGGAAGAGCGTACCCGCACGATCCAGGTCTGCAAGCAGGTTCCTGAAACTCAGGAGTACACCTACTGTGTGACCGGTTGCCGTCAGGAACAGCGCGAGCGGAAGTACACCGTCTGCAAGCAGGTTCCCGTCGAGAAGACCCGCACTGTGAACTTCACCGTGTGTGTTCCGAAGACCCGCGAAGAGAAGTACTCGGTCACCGAGTATGACTGCGTTGCAGAAGAAAAGTCCGAAACCTACACCGTCTGCGTCCCTCATCAGGTGCAGAAGGAAGTCCAGGTCCAGGTCTGCCGCATGGTTCCAAAGACCGTTAAGGTTCAGGTTCCAGTTCAGAGCTGCGGCTGTGCTCCAGCTGCTCCTTGCGGCTGCAAGTAATTTGCGGTGACGATTCCTCAGGAATGAAACCAACAGCCTCGCGTGGCAACACGCGGGGCTGTTTTTCTTTTAGTACTGCCCGCAGTCCCGCTGTCTTGAAGCGGCTCAATCGGATCAGCCGTCAACGTTTACCGAACCAGCGCTGTTTGGCTGATTGCATTACCAGGATCGGTCGGTCGGCTCATCCCGGTCAGTGCCCGTAACCCCTCTTGCGGCCTCTGGAAACGTGTGTCAGACTGAATGTACTGGACGGTCTCAGCTGCGGCAGTGATGTGCCTTGGTGATGGAGATCAGGTTGTTTGTCGGGTCAATCAGGAGTGCGGGATGCGCCTCGTCTGTTCGATGATTTTCGCCGTCCTGCTCTGTGTCTCCTCGGCCCAGGCTCAAGGGCTTCTCTGGAAGCTGCCGGAAGATGAGAAGGCGTGGTGCCGGTACGAGGGGACCTATAAGCAGACAGTCCGTCGCCCGCAATCGGCCGAAGGCGATCTGACGCTCGAATGGGTTCGTCAACTGACGCTCAAATCTCTCGGAAGAGAAGGCGCCGAATATAAGGGTGAGGTGGTGCCCTGCCGCTGGATCGAAATTAAACAAGTCACCGGTCACATTAATGAAGGGGTGATCGATGCCGGTCCCGGCGGTCACCGTATCTATAAACTCCTGGTTCCAGAGAAGGAAATCCGCGGGACACTCACTGAACCACTGTCCGACAACCGCGAAATGTTTGTCTCTTATATTCCGATCGTGAAGGGATTTCGAAAGATCGGAGAAGAGCCAGCAGCGGCCATCGAGAGCCCGGTCTTTGATCTCTATCCCATGGTCTCTTACCTGCGACACTTCCGGAACTTCGAGTCGAGTGGTAACGAAGAGACAATCGCCACTCCGTTCAAGGAACTGTCCGGACAACAGTACAAGGGAAGTCTGATCTCTGAGACACCCACACTACGGACGACGACTGTCGCTGAGATGTTTCGTTCCGATGAAGCTCCTTTTGGAGTGGCGAAATGGACAGCCAAGGTCAACACGGAAACGAAGCAGTCGACAGCCCCGCGGACGACCTTCGTGGCCGCCACAGAAATCGTCGAAGACATGTCGCTCAGCGAGGTGGGAAGCGAAGCAGAAACTGAACTGGTCACCGATGGGCAGCAGTAAGAGCTGAAGCTCAAGGGGATGACATAGACCGGTTATGGCTTTTCATCCGGACCGACAGTTCCAGACGAATTTCAGTGGGGACCTAAGCGATCTGTGCCTGCGTATGTGAGCGGGATGTGATCGACTGTTCTGCGACTGGTAACGCTGGGCGGTGCAGCCATCCCACGAGGGAGGTGTCGTGGGGGTCCGGCAATCGGGCTTCCATCCACTCCAGAATCACAGCTGCAGTTTGTTTCCAGTCGGGTTCACTGAGCAGTTCATGCAAGTGCCCGCCCAGGACGCGTAAAGTCTTATCTCGGCTAGTGAGCCTTAACCACCATTTCGTCGCGGCCTCGGGGTTCACCACCTCGTCCTGATCGCCTTGAAGCAGCAGGGTCGGCAGTGCCATTTGAGGCGCTTCGTCCCAGGCCGCGACCATGGCGTCGAGGACTTGGAAATACCAGCTGGCAGTCACGAACCGGCAGCGCAAAGGGTCGTTCTCTCGTGTTCGTCTCGCGGTGGGGTCGCTGGTGAGCTGGTCAGTTCGGATCGATGTCCGAAACCGGGTTCTCGGTGCCAGCAAGCTGCAGATGCGGCCGAGAGTTCGTTTCCAGGCTGGAACATTTAACTGAAGAGCCAGCAGGGGGCAGGACAACACCAGGGCCCGCATCGAATTCGGGCGTGTCTGAGCGTATCGGACGGAGATCAGCCCCCCCAGGCTGTGACCGAAAACAATCGTCTGCTCCGGAGTGAGAGCGAGTGCCTGCCAGACACGATCCATGTCGATCAGGTATTGGTCGAATCGGTCGATGTGGCCGGGAGGTCCGCCTGACAACCCATACCCCCGATGATCGAGCGAGACGACTCGCCAATTATGCTGGGCCAGCAAGCGGGCCCAGTGTTCGTACCGCTGGCTATGTTCACCCGCACCGTGCACAACCACCAGTGTCCGCTCCGGAATCGCACCCGCCGCGCAGGTGTGCCGAACAAACAACGGAAGTCCGTCGCTGGTTGTCAGATGCATCGTCTTCTGCACGATTGTTGAGGAGTGCTCACTGTGCATGACGATCACCTCCGGATCGTAAAACTTTGCCTATCCATTTCTATCGGCCCCTAGGTTTCCGGGCAGGAGTCGAATCGGATTGTGAGTCGGCAGTTTTCGGTGTTCGGGAGGCAGCTTCAAAACGAGGACTGATCCGCCGGACTGGCCTGCGCTACTTAAATCTTCTTCTCGTAATGGTTAAGAGAATGCGAGAGGTCTTGTGGCAGTCAAGCAGCAGACTCTCGCTCTGTGATCGTTCAGGCACCAGGTGAGCCGCTTCGATGCAACTGTTCGGATCCACGCCAGAGGTCGGTTTCTCCCGGTGTTCCGGGGGATTGTCTGGAGAGGGTGCGGTCGGCGGGCCGAGTGGACTACGGGGGAGATTGCGCCTGGGGAGAGGGGTTTGACCCGTGTCCGAACCGCGCGTACAGTCTTGAAGAGTGAGTTCGTCAGCCCGGTCCTGTCGAGTGGCGGGCGGCGGTGTGTGTGTCCTGAAAGGTCTGGCTCATGTCGACAATTGGTCGTCGCTCCTTCATGAGCCTGGTCCTCGGCTCCACGGTCGGATTCGGGCTCAGCTCACAGCTGTTCGCTGCGGAGGGGGAACTTGATCGCGGATTCGTGATGGCGGCTCAGCCCTTCACGACGGGCGTGGAGATCGCCCGTCAGATGGAGATCTGGGAGATGGAGGTCCAGATGAAGCCGATGCGGCTCATCATGGCTGATGTTCCCGGCCAGAAAGGCCCGCAGCAGGTCTGGTATCTGGCCTATCGCGCCTTGCCGCGTCCGATCATCAAGAGCGATATCGGAACCGATGTCGACCCGGTCAACGAGCTCGACCCCGCCCCCGGACCACCGATGTTCATCCCACAGATGACGCTGGTCACCTACAACGATCGCAAGACCGAAATCCCCGTCCAGATCCACATCGACCGCGTGTTGCCCTCGACAATCAAGCAGATCAACACCATCGAACGTCCCGCTACCCCGGAGCAGGCGTTCCTCGATTCGGTCTCGGTCGTGCGTCCCGTCCCCGAGCCAGTCCCCGCCGACGCCCCGGAGCAGCCGTGGATCTACGGCGTCTGCACCTGGACCGGAGTTGATC
>CANJZR010000276.1 GCA_947479075.1 Planctomycetaceae bacterium | reverse complement strand
GATGAACACAGTTCCTTCCCGGGGCAACGCATTCCCGGCCGCGACCTGGCTTTTGGCAAACGCGATCGAGAACTGCTCGTCGATCCCCATCACTTCGCCCGTCGATTTCATCTCGGGACCGAGGATGATGTCGACACCCTGGAAGCGGTTGAACGGGAAGACGCTTTCCTTGACCGACGTGTAGTGCGGCCAGACTTCGTGGGTGACGCCTTGTTGTTTCAGCGTGACGCCGGCCATGATCTTGGCGGCCATGCGAGCCAGCGGCAGGCCGGTCGCCTTGGACACAAACGGAGAGGTTCGCGACGCTCGCGGATTCACTTCGAGGACGTACACCGTCGATGACCGCGTATCGGGTTCCCCCGGTGCGGGGACGTCACCGTCCATCTTCACGGCGAACTGGATATTCATCAGGCCACGCACCTTGAGAGCCTTGGCCAGTCCGTAGGTCGCCTTCTTGATCTCCTCAATGATGCGAGGCTGGAGCGAGAACGGCGGCAGTGCACAGGCCGAGTCACCGCTGTGGACCCCCGCCTCTTCGATGTGTTCCATCACACCACCGACCAGTGTTGTTTCACCGTCGGAGATGGCGTCGACATCGACTTCGATCGCGTCTTCGAGGAACTTGTCGATCAGCACCGGATGATCGGGCGAGATGTTGATCGCCTCGATCATGAACTTGACCAGCTGGGCATCGTCGTAGCAGATCTCCATGCCGCGTCCGCCCAGGACGAAGCTCGGTCGCACGAGGACGGGGTAGCCGATTCGCTCAGCGGCCTGACGGGCCTCCTTGATGGCGAAGGCTGTGCCGTTGGGTGGCTGGCGGAGGTTCAGCTCATCCAGCAGCACTTTGAACTTCTCGCGGTCTTCAGCGACATCGATCATCTCGGGACTGGTGCCGATGATCGGTACGCCCGCAGCTTCGAGTCCCTTGGCCAGGTTCAGTGGCGTCTGGCCACCGAATTGCACGATGACTCCATCGGGCTGGAGTTTGTCACAGATGTTGAGGACATCTTCGGTGGTCAGCGGTTCGAAGAACAGAATGTCCGAGGTGTCATAATCAGTCGACACCGTCTCGGGGTTCGAGTTGACCATGATGCTCTGGATGCCGAGGTCACGCATCGCGTACGACGCGTGGCAGCAGCAGTAGTCGAACTCGATGCCTTGACCGATACGGTTGGGACCACCGCCGAGGATCATGACCCGCTTCTGGTTGAGCGATCCTGGCTGATGATTGATCGGCGTGCTGGCCAGAGTTTCCTTGCCCGGGACAAGAGTCCCGTCGGCTTCAATCAGGCCGACTCCGCTGGCCTGGAATTGACGCCTTGCGGGTGATTCGTCTTCCGTCTCGTAGGTCGAGTAGTAGTACGGCGTGAAGGCCGGGAACTCAGCAGCACAGGTGTCGACCTGCTTGAAGGTCGGGATCACGCCCATCTCTTTGCGTTTAGCCCGGACATCAATCTCGGTCGAGTTCAGCCAGAACGCCAGCTGTTTGTCGGAGAAGCCCTGCCGCTTGTAGTACCGCATCTGCTCAGCGGTCATGTTCGATAGGCGGCCGATCTGAATGATCTCTTCTTCGCTCTTGAGCAGATCGCGGATGTGACGCAGGAACCACGGGTCGATGTTGGTCAGCTTGTAAATATCGTCGACCGACATCCCTGCCTTCATGCCGTAGCGGATGGAGAAGATCCGCTCGGAGTTCGGACGCGACAGGCCGGCTCGGATATCACCGTTGGAAGGTTGATTCTCGGTGCCCCACAGATCTTTCTTGCCGCCACCGAGCCCGAAGTGGCCGATTTCGAGACCACGCAAGGCTTTCTGGAGCGACTCCTTGAACGTGCGGCCGATGGCCATCGTCTCGCCGACCGACTTCATCTGCACGGTCAGTTCGGAGTTGGCCTCGGGGAACTTTTCGAAGGCCCAGCGCGGGATCTTGGTCACGACGTAGTCGATCGTCGGCTCAAAGCACGCCAGCGTTTCGCGGGTGATGTCGTTCTGGATCTCGTCGAGGCGGTATCCGACAGCCAGCTTGGCAGCGATCTTGGCGATGGGGAAGCCGGTGGCCTTCGAGGCCAGAGCGCTGGAGCGCGACACGCGCGGGTTCATCTCGATGACGATCATGCGGCCCGATTTCGGATCGATCGCGAACTGGACGTTCGAGCCCCCGGTCTCAACGCCGATCTCCCGCATGACGGAGATCGTGGCGTCGCGCATCCGCTGATACTCTTTATCGGTCAGCGTTTGAATTGGTGCGACGGTGATCGAGTCACCCGTGTGCACGCCCATCGGGTCGAAATTCTCGATCGAACAGATGATCACGACGTTATCCGCCACGTCGCGCATCACCTCCATCTCGTATTCCTTCCACCCGAGGACCGACTCCTCGAGCAGAACTTCGTGGACCGGTGACAGCTCGAGGCCGTTCTTGACCTTCTCCTCGAACTCTTCCTTGTTATAAGCAGTTCCGCCGCCCACACCGCCGAGCGTGTAGCTGGCTCGGATGATGATCGGCAGGCCGATTTCCTTCATTGCTTCGCGGGCTTCGTCCATCGTGTGGACGGTCCGTGACTTCAGGACATCGAGGCCGATCTTGACCATCGCCCGCTTGAACTCTTCGCGGCCTTCGGCTTTGGCGATGACCTCGGGCTTGGCCCCGATCATCTCCACACCCAGCTGTTGCAGGATGCCGCGGCGGTAGAGGTCCATGCCGATGTTCAAACCGGTCTGGCCACCGAGCGTCGGCAGGATCGCGCAGGGGCGCTCTTTCTCCAGGACTTTGGCCACATAGCTCCAGGTCAGCGGCTCGACATAAGTCCGATCCGCCGTGCCCGGATCGGTCATGATGGTGGCGGGATTCGAGTTCACGAGGACGACCTCGTACCCCTCATCACGCAGAGCCTTGCAGGCCTGCGTTCCGGAGTAGTCGAACTCACAGGCCTGACCGATCACAATGGGACCGGAGCCGATGAGGAGAATCTTCTTGAGGTCGTTACGACGTGGCACGGTGTACTGGGGGCTGGAGGCTGGCGGGAGGCACAAAACTGCTCCAATAAAACACGCGAACGGTCAGCGTCCGCATTCTGAAGCCTGGTAGACAACAGCGCCACTGGGGGCCGGGACGGTGCCAAACGCACGTTCCATGAGCAATTTCCGCGACTCCGGCGCGGACGATCACCCCAGTTGGCAGCTTGGACCTCGACGAGGGAGCTTTGGGGCGAAATCTGGACCACTTTACGAAGCCCGGCGGAGGATGCAAGCGAGCATCGCCGCGAAAGCCGGTTCTCCGCCGTTTCGGTTTTAAAACGATCGTCTCGATTGGGAGAATTCTGCGCGTTTTCGGTTGCGATCCGCTGTCAGGATTGGCAGAGTAATGACGTGGAGAATGAGTTGGCGACCGAAATGCTCACCCGTTTGGGTTCGAGCGAGCACTTATGTATTTGGTCCCGCATTTCAACGATTGGCGATCCAGCCGACGACTGACAGCTTTTGTGCTGCTGGTGACGTCTGTGCTGATGATATTTCCTTTCGTGCAGCCGGTGACTCCACGCGAGATTGATTCGGCGACTGAGAGCAAAGATCTCTCGGAACCCTTCCCCTGCCAGAGTCGTGCGTGTGGTTGTCGGTCGGCGAAGCAGTGTTGGAAGAAGTGCTGTTGCTTCACGAATGCCCAGAAGCTGGCGTGGGCCAAGGCGAATCGTGTTCAGCCACCGGCTTTCGTCGTCGAGGCTGCCCAACAGGAAGCATCTCAGAAAGCCGTGGCTTCTCAGTCCGCTGTCCGAAAGTCACAGGCCTGTTGCACGACGACGGGGTCTTGCCATGCTGAGCCAGGTCAGGCGAAGTCCTCTGCGACCCTGCCGGACACGTCGCGGAATTCTCGGTCAAAAAGCCAGTTTGTCGTCGGTGTCCAGGCCTTGCAGTGCCAGGGAATCGATCAAAGTCTGTTTGGCCAGCTGATCAGTATTCAGCCGCCCGCAATGTCAATTCTCGTATTCGATGAATTCGATCAAGGGGAAGTGGTGCCGCCACTGCGCTGTGCACCGCTGATCCCCTGTGATCAGGAGCCACCGACTCCACCGCCACGACAGGCCGCCTGAGACGCCGCGAAATGCGGAAACGTCTGCTGTCTGAACGCCCCGCGTGCGTTGTCACTGCGGGTCATGGCGGTCTGGAACAGCACGCTCACGGTCGGTCAAAGGCTCGTTCTCCACAAAGCGAGTTGTCCCTTGAGGTCGTGGGCGTGCCCTCCGGGTTGTCCCTGCTGGTTTCCTCAGCTTCCCTTTCCGGGGTCAATGTCACCGGATGTGAGGCGCGATCGCACGCTCTTCGCCAGTGATTCGAACTGTGCTCCACAACACAGGACGGCGGACTGGCCAGAGCGTGTCATCCTGCCTCGCACTTCGGGACCGATCCCCCTCGCCAGTACCGATTGAGTGCGCGCACTGTCATGCGCCCTCCTACTGAAAGGTCTTTATTGATGTCAGCGAAACGGAATGCCTTAATTCGTGGACGTGGATTTACTTTGATCGAGCTACTCGTCGTGATCGCCATTATCGCCGTGCTGATCGCACTGCTGCTGCCCGCTGTGCAGCAGGCTCGCGAGGCGGCCCGTCGGGCTCAGTGCAAGAACAACCTCAAGCAGATCGGCCTGGCTCTGCATAACTACGAGTCGAGCCACAGCTGCCTGCCTCCCGGGCGGGTCGGTTTTCCGATGACCTTCTCTTCGCTCGCTGCGATCCAGCCGTATATCGACGGGGGGAATCTGTACAACCTGATCGACTTCAGCAAGGCTCCCACGTATGTCGAGCCGCCTGTCTCGCCCTACGCACAGAATGTGGTGGCTGCCATGACGAAGGTGTCGACCTACCTCTGCCCGAGCGATTTCGGTGCGGTACAAGGGAACTCCTACGCTCCCACCAACTACGCTGCCTGCACCGGCAGCGGATCGTCTGCGACAACGCGCTACATCCGCAAAGGAGACGGAGTCATGATGGACGTGAAGCTGGGCGGTCTGACCCGCTTCCGCGATATCACGGATGGAATGTCCTCCACGGTGGCCTTCGGTGAGCAGACCTTGGGGAATGGGTACGCGGCTGGCGGTAACGGAACTGGTTCGATCCCCGCAAGTACCCCTCCGGTCGATCCCCGGCTGCAGGTGCTCAAACTGTCGACTTCACAGAACGACACGATCACGGGAACTGACCCCAGCCCAGCGAACTGTGTCGTCGGCGCTGCGGGATCGTGGTCGGGAATCCGAGGTGCCAAGTGGATGGACGGCCACTACGGCAACACGCTCTATAACCACGGACTCAACCCCAACTCCTCGACGTTCGATTGCGGCAACACCAGCAACAATGCGGGATTGACCGCTTCGCGCAGTCGCCACACCGGCGGCGTGCATGTGCTGCTTTGCGATGGGGCGACGCGGTTCGTCAGCGACAACATCGACACACTCATCTGGCAATCGCTGGCGACCAAGGCTGGTGGAGAAGTCGTTGGAGATTTCTAACCGACTCCTCCCTCGAATTGCCCAGCTGCATTCCCCGGTCGCCAGCAGTGGTTGATCGGGGAATGGTGACCTGTGGTGCAAACATCGTTTCTCTCCAGCTCATCATTTTTGATCGCTGGAAAATTTCGCACCGCCAATTCTCAACCCGCACGCATG
>CANJZR010000275.1 GCA_947479075.1 Planctomycetaceae bacterium | reverse complement strand
GTCTCCGGTTTTGGTGTAAATCCTGTTCAGGTAGACCATTGCGGCAACTCGTTGTGGTTGTTGATCGCGGGAGCAGCCATCGTCTGTGAGTCGCGCCTCTCACGCCTCTGCCAATGGAGCAACTCACCATGCGATGAAATGTCCGAGGAGCTTAGCGTCTTCCGGCAAATTGACGACTCGGGAACGGGCTCGAATCGCGACTGACCTTGACCCCAACCGCCAGAAAGTCGTGTAATCCCGCTCGCACCCCTCCTCCGGAAGTCTTCCTCGCCTTGGGAAACGGCTGGTCACAGCCTCTCTCTGGCCGCTGGAGATCCACCGGTGATCTCGCTCTGCACTCTGTAGAGCGAATGCCTTTCCCCATCCAACTGACAGATTTCCGGCTGTGTGGACAACCTTCGACAGGTATGTGTTCTCTCGCTATGCCTATGTACTGGCAGTCTTCTTCTTTGCCTGTATGGGCTTGTATACGGTGGTGGATAGCTTCTCCCAGTCGGAGTCATTTCAGAATCCGAACGACAGCGTGATCAGCCTGGCGGTCAAGGTCGTGAGCTACTACTTCTTTCAGAGTAGTCTGATCCTCGACCTCGTGGGGCCGTCGCTTTCCGTGATCGCGGTGATGGTCGTGCTGGCCTTGTTGTTGAAGAACAATGAGTTCTATCCGGTACTTTCCGCCGGAGTTCCGACCTATCGCGTGGCTGTTCCGCTCCTGTTTGGAGTGTTGTGTGTCTCGATAGCGCTGGTTGCCAATCAGGAATTTCTGATCCCGACAGCAGTGGTGCAACTCCAGGCCACCAGTCGGTCCAGCGTCGACAAGATTAAGGCGTTCGACCCCCAGTACGATGGCAAGTCTTCGATCTTTGTCGGGGGACAGCATCTGTCGTCGACCCGCCAGCGAATTATCAATCCGATTTTCGTTCTCCCCACGCCAGAAATCGTAGCGGATTACGAGCCGGAACTGCGGGGAGAATACGCTGCTTACATCCCGGCCCGCGGCAAGCATCCCGCGGGTTGGCTGCTGAAGAACATGTCGCCTGCCTTTGATCTGAAGAAGCTGACCCCAGCTGGGCGGAAGATTGTCAAACAGACCAAGAATCCCAACGATCTGTTCCTCTGTATCGGTCTGACATTTGATCAGTTGCGAAACCGGGGCACCGGCTTTCGCTATCTGTCAACGAGCGACTTGATCAACCGGATCCAGCATCCGAATGCCCATGCCAGCTCGACACGGGCTCAGATCATGCATCTGCATTCCCGGTTCACTCGCCCAATAATCTCGCTGATGAGCGTCTTTCTGGTGGTCCCATTGATTATCCGCAAGGAGCGGGACAACCTGATTACAAATATCTCGATGTGCACGCTCGCTCTGGCGATGGTGCTGGGCATCGCACAGGGCATGGAATTTCTGGGGCAGACATCGTTGCTGAAGCCGGAGGTGGCTGCCTGGGGCCCCATCCTCTTCGGGGGAACACTGGCGGGCTGGCTGTCGGGGTCGGTCAAAACGTAAGGCGACAGAGCCGCCGAATGTCATCGGCGGGCCCCCTCAGACTAAGTCAGATCGCCCCTGCGTGATCGTCAGAGTCTCGTGTTTAAACGAGCTCGCGGATCACATCCCGCTTATCCACCAGGAACTGCGGACGACCACTCGGATCGGCGATCGTCGTGTTGCCGACATCGATGCCCAGCTGGTGATACAGCGTGGCAAAGACTTCCTGGTAATGCACGGGACGATCCTGGGGCACCTCGCCCAGTCGGTTCGTGGAGCCGATCACTTGTCCCATTTTCATGCCACCACCCGCCAGCAGGGCACAAGAGGCCTGTGGCCAGTGATCGCGACCACCGCTGGCGTTGATGCGAGGGGTCCGACCGAACTCACCCCAGGCAATCACGCTGACATCCTGATCCAGGCCGCGAGCGTGCAGGTCCTCCACCAGTGCGGTAATCCCCTGGTCGAGCCGAGCCAGCTGAACAGGCAGTTGCTCGAAGTTCCCGCCGTGGCGGTCCCAGCTGCCGAAGGAGAGGGTGACACAGCGGACCCCAGCCTCGACCAGTCGGCGAGCCATCAGGAACTGGTCCATCCAGTGCGGTCCGGCGTCTTCGCCGAATGCGGGCGACGCGTCTCCACGTCCGTAGCGATCCCGCAGTGAGTCAGGCTCCTTGCTCAGGTCCATTGCCTCAACCAGCTTACTCGAAGCCAGAACGTCGAACGCTTTTTGCGTGAAGACATCGGCTCCCTGCAACCGTGGACTGGCATCCAGGTGACGGCGGAATCGATCAAAGCCAGCGAGCAGCTGCTGGCGATCGCGCAGATGGTCGAGCGAGGTCCCCGTCAGCCGCATGTTCGACATGCCTTCGCCATCGGGCTGGAACGGGGAGTAGGCCTGGCCCAGAAACCCCGATTGGCCGGGATTGCAGTAGGGGTCGTGCCGGGTCTTGATGGTCAGGCCCACAAACGGCGGAACGGCCGGATCGACCGACCCCTGGAGCTTGGCCACCGCCGAACCGAGCGAGGGGTGATTGTCCTGGCGACCTTTCGGGCCGATGGGGTAGCCGCTCAAACACATATCCGATGCGTGCTGGTCGGCTCCTCCGTAGAGCGACCGGATGATGGCAAATTTATCCATCATCTTGGCCAGCCGGGGCATGTGCTGGCAGATTTCAATCCCGGGCACATTGGTCGAGATGGGCCGGAATTCTCCTCGCACTTCCCTCGGGGCGTCCATCTTCAGGTCGAACATGTCCTGATGCGAGGGGCCCCCCGACAGGTAAATCATGATGACCGCTTTATGCGAGATCGTCTTACCGCGAGCGTTGCTCGAAGCCTCCTGAGCCCGCAGGAGTTGCGGCAGAGACATCCCACCCAGAGCCAGGCCACCGATTTTCAGAAATTGCCGACGAGTGGACCCATCACAGTGTGAGGCCGTTGGGGCTCCCAGAATTGACAGCATGCAGACTTTCTCCGTGTTCGAATCGAGCAATGAATGATAGATCAACAACCATTGATGCTCCAGTTTGAAATCGCAAAAGATCAGAGATTGGAGAAGTCTCGTTTTTTTGCAGTTAAGTCGATTGACCTGCGAGATTCACCGAAGAGGTGGCGTGGCAATCACTTGCACGCCCCTACAGTTCGCTGGCCCCATCCAGCAGGCGGGCCTTGCGCAGGTCGGCCAGCGAATAGAACGTATCTCTCCAGCGCACGCCCCCCTGCCGGAGCGTCAACACCATCGAACGCAGGATGATGAAGCCCAGAACCAGTACCGCCCATGGATAGAGCAATCCCACAGCGATTGGAAACCCCATCATCCGGGCCGTCCCCAGCGACAGCAGCAGGCTGCCGATCGCCATGATCAGGGCCGGTGTCGTTACCCATCCGCAACACAGCGCCACCACTGGACCCACAAAGATCAGGCACAGCATGCTGACAGCTGCGATCGTGCGACCGACCGAGTAGTTCGTCCCCGAGAATGCGTTCTTTTCGAGCCCGCGGACAATCGCCCAAACGCCGCCTGACTGCCACTTCACACGCACGCTCCCCTGGCCGCCGAATACGTCCTGTCGGAGGCCACTGTGCTTGATCAGCCGTCCGAGCATCAGGTCGTCAGCCACCTCCAGCTTGAGCGGTTCAAAGCCCCCGATGGCGTCGTAAGCTGTCCGACGCACCAGATTGAAGGCCCCCACCCCCAGATAGGCGTCCTTGAACCACTTCCAACGCACGATCGGAAATCGAGTCGTCGCCATCATCAACACACCGAAGAAGTTGATCAGTGCCGCCTCCAGGAACGTGCTGTAAGTGGTCTCCGGCACTAACACCAGATGATCCAGCTGTCGCTGATCGACAACGTTCATGGCCCGCCTCAACACCAGCCGGTCGAACATCACGTCGCCGTCGGTGAGCAGGATGAACTCCCCCCGTGCCCGGGCGATCCCCTGTGACATGGCATGGTTCTTTCCCAGCCAGCCTGTGGGGAGTTCTTTCACATGGACGACTTGCAATCGGGAACCCACCTCCGCAGCGATCCGGTCCATGATTGCGCCCGTCTGGTCATCCGAGCGATCGTTAATCGCGATGACCTCGTAGTCGGGGTAATCGAGCTGCAACATCCGGCGCAGAGCCTCTTCGATCGCCTCTTCCTCGTTCTTGGCCGGGACGATTAACGACAGCGAAGGCAGCTTCCCCCCGGTGAGTGGTGGGATGCTGCGAATGAACCGCGGGAAAATGACGCCGTAAAAGGCCGGAAACAGAGCGAGCCCCCAGAACGCCATCAAACTCCAGCAAACGATGTCGACCCAGCCCATGTGCGTCCCCTCTGTTTTCAGATGCTGGCCAGCCGATGGTCTGGAGATCTGAGAGTCCATCGGATCGTAGACGAACACCACCCCGCCGTCAGGGGCACGCCTGAGAAGTGGTTGCCGCAGGGCTGTGAAATCGGCCTGAAATCGCAATTCGCTGACGTTCCAACTCCCATTCGTCGGTTCCATCCGCCCGAATCCCCTCTAACAGTAAATCCTCAGTGCGGGTATGATTGAGGAAGTGGGTGCGACTCCGGCGGACGGATGAATTCGTTGTCGTTTCCCGGTCAGGGTCCTGCACATCAAACACCGTTCCCGCCGACTTTTCGCTCCAGGAGAACTGTGACATGCCGCTCCGCGTTCCCCAGGAGGAAGAACCCGGAATGAATCTGACGCCGATGATCGACGTCGTGATGCTGCTCAACATCTTCTTCATGGTAGGCAGTCGGCTGGTCGAACCCGAGAAACAGTACGACATTAACCTGCCGACCGTCGCTGAGGCCCGTCCGCTGACCGCTCTCCCCGACGAGATCATCCTGAACGTCAAAAGCGATGGGATCATCTTCGTTAAAGGCAAACAGAGAGAACTTCCCGAACTGGAAGCCGAACTGAAGCTGGCGGCCAAGCGCTACCCGGATCAAGTCGTTCGCATTCGAGGCGACGGCCAGGGGCCTTACCAGCATGTGATGAGCACGCTGAGCATGTGCCAGAAGGCCGGGCTCTCGAAGATCAAACTGGACGCACGCGTTGAGGAACCCGCCGGCAAATGAGACTGGCTGAACCGACCCTGGCTCTCGACCTCACGGCTCAACTGTGGCCGCTGGTGAATTTGATCGTTGCGATCTTTCAACCCGCGGTCGTTCTGTTGCTGTGCGGTGGGGTCATTGTAGCCTCAACACATCTGCTGGCGATGCTGGGGACTCAGTGGGGAAGCCGTCGTGTCACCGGCAAGGCGTTGATCTTTTCACTCGTCATTCATGCCTCGTTGCTCTGTGGGGTGGTGGCACTCGTTCCCGAGTATCAGTTATCCAAAGTGACAGCGTTTGAAGCTGATCATGCCGTTGAGATCTCGACCGATCTCAGTTCGGATGAGAATGCATTTGAAGAACTGAGAAGCAGTCCCGAATCAGATCGCCAGCCGTGGGAGCAGCTGACCAGCTCGCAACCCGCGCCCCTCGACCGAACACAAGTCGAGGTTCCTGAGACTCCTCAGGCCGATGTCACCTCAGCGACTGCACGTCAGCCGGTGGATGTGGTGCCGATTCCCGATCCTGTGTTCGAGCCATTGCCCCCGGCTCCACAGGAAACGGGTGAACTGGCGAAAGCAGACATCCCGCAGGAGTACAATCCCGCCACATTCCAGCCCACGATGGACGCGGTCGAGCCG
>CANJZR010000274.1 GCA_947479075.1 Planctomycetaceae bacterium | reverse complement strand
TTTTATGCAGGATGGTTTTCCAGCAAACTTGTCCATGACGCCACAGCGTATGTCTGTCGCTACGAGAACTTGAATCAAGATCCCGTTGGAGAACTGATCAAGATCAGTGAGCACTTTGGGCTACCTGGTGATCGGCAGAAGGCTCAAGCAGCGGTCGATCGCGCAGCTTCGCAATTCACCCGTCTGAATCAGGGGATTATCGGACGAGGTGTGAAACTGCCTGAAGAACTGAAGGAATCTCTTTCTAGGATGCGGCGCTACTACTCCAACATCGACTTTTCGGCTGCCGGCTTTCCGGAGTGAGAATACGATCCCAATCGAGAACTGATTTCGATTGGCACTTTGCGTGATACGTGCTGGCATTCGCTCTCGAGCAGCGACGGCAGCGCGGCGACAGAGAGCGACATTCTCTGGCTGGGGAGGCGAGGTACTGGTCACAGCGCAATGTGGCGCGACACCTCGTAGTTCCAGTGCCCGACAGAATTCACCGCTGTCGTAGTCTTTGTCCGCTTAGGCGATCTCTACGGTTCCGCCGATCACCTGTTGCTCATGCTCGAACTGTTCGCCGACATGTGATCGCACCTGTTCGTTCCCACCTGTGATCGTGATGGCGAGGTGATTTGTCCGCGTATCCACGAGTGGATCGCGTGGACTTCAGGAGAACACGCCAAGTCCCGCACTCGCACGGATGCCCCCGCACTCGTGTCGGTGTGATCGGCAGACAATGCTGATCGGGCAGGCAGTGATTGAGTCAGCGTCCTGAAGCGTTTCGAGACCGTCCAAAACAGAAGGAATCTCTTATGTTCGAGGATCACTGACCAGTACATCCCCGGCTTCGATTGATTGAGGATGTGATCGCCACATCTGCCCAAGGACTCCAATCTCATGCCAAGCACCCCCGATCTGCGATCAGCTGACTGCAGCAACTTCTCTCGTACGGGAGGGATTCTGTTCTGCCGCAGCCACTTGATATTCCTGATTTGTTTCGGGGCATGTCTGCTCGCCAGAAGTGTCCTGGCGGGGGAAAACTCGGAAGACTCGTCTGGCTTCCAACTCGATGGGAGCCTGGGGCATATTGCCTTCCCAACATTGGGCAGAGATACGGGGATTACTCCTTTGGAGCTGTTTCCTTACGTGATGTCCGACAGCCAGATTCTCTTTGGAGACTTTCGAACCTTTCTCACAAATGATGGTCGAGTGGGGGGGAACCTTGGGGTGGGATATCGTTTCATTGAGCCCAGTGACACCGCCCTGTTCGGCGTGAGTGGCTGGTACGATTTTGATCAGTCGACTGGAAAAACTTTTAACCAGCTGGGGCTAAGCCTGGAGGCTCGTATGAAATGGATGGGGCTCAGCTCGAACTTGTACCTGCCCGTGGGAGACACGAACCAGATTCTCCAACGCAACTTGTCCAACGTCCGATTTGATGAGCACCAAATCTTATTCGATGTTTCCGACAAGAACGGAGAATCGATGCGTGGATTGGATGTCATGTTCAATGCATATGTTCCATTTGATTACCTGATCGACCATGAGGTCCAGGCACATGCAGGCTGGTATCACTTTCAAGGAGAGACGCAAGACGACATCAATGGATTCAAACTTCAACTGGAAGGGAATATTGTGCCCGCCGTTTCGGCTCAGGCCACTTTTACCCAGGACGCAACATTTGGCACGAATGCGACCTTGGGGCTCTTCTGGCGATTCGGAAAGCAGGAACTTCCCGATGTCGACCTCCAGGGGCAGCTCCGGAGATTCGCAAATCGCAACTACAACATCATCGTCAGCAAATGGGGTGAGGTGAATTCGAATGTGGCTGCTGTGAACTCAGCGACCAATCAAGCTTACGTCGTACAACATATTGGCTCTGGTATTGGAACAGATTCCGGAACTGCGGGAGATCCTTGGCGGAGCGTCTCACAAGCTCAGTTTGCGGGCGGTGAGGTCCTGTTCGTTCATTCGAATACAACTCTCTCCGAGAGTATTGTCCTGAAGGATGGGCAGTATTTGCTTGGAGAAGGTGTTAAGCAGAGTCTGGTGGACAAGACCTACGGCAAGATCACGTTGCCTTCAACAACAAATGGCTCGCAGCTTGCGAAGAACAGTAACTCGCAGCCAAAAATACTGAACAGTCTTGGTACCGCGATCACTATGGCGGACAACACTGTTGTCTCAGGCATCACAATTGAAAATGCAGGTGGTGACGGAATTGTCGCAGCGGGCAAGGACAATATTCGCCTCGTTGATGTTCGAATCAACGGTGCTGCCGGCCACGGTCTCGTCCTTGATGGGGTCACCAATGCCGAAGTGGATGGCGACATCGAAATCAATGGAGTCACAGGCGACGGAATTCACCTCGCCAACATCAACGATGAATTGAAATTTGGTGACATCACCGTTTCTGACGTGGGAGGCGTAGGCGTGAACATCGACGGTGGCTATGGAGAGATCACTTTCGATGGAACAACCGAGATTCGTAATGCCGCAGGTGGCGGATTCCGCGTGGCAAATCTGGAAACCCTCATTGTCGGTGAGGACGATACCACGACTACCGACTCTGATGATGAAGAGGACTCCATCGGTCTTGTCAGAGTCAAAGACCTCACGATTGTGGGGGGATCTGATGCTCAGGGAATCGTGATCCAGGATACAGATGGAATCGTGTATTTCGACGAGGTGGATGTACAGACCACAAATCAGGCCGCGCTATACTTCCGGAATGCGGACGAGGTATGGATTGCTGACGGGACTCTGAACTCGACCAATGCTGCGGCTGCCGATCTGGAGGGCTCCACATTCAACATCGCGCTCACTTCGATATTCGTCGACGGAGGTCCTCAAGGGCTCCGGATCGTTGACAGCGAAGGGCAATTCTTTGTGTATGGCGACGGCGCCACTGATGATGAGGATGCGACCGAAGGAACTGGTGGATTGATCCAGAATACGGACGTGGCGATCTATCTCGATGGTGCGGGAACGACAGGCATGAGATACGTCAATTTTTCATCCAATCAGAAAGTGGCCACCGCAAAGGACAGCGATTCACTGGAAATCCAGCTGGCGAAGGTGACGCAAACATCGATCGCCTTCGTCGAAGCGACAAACCTGACGAACTTGTCGATTACCGGCTCTCACTTCGAAGAGAATTCCACGACATCTGGGCATGGCATACGCTTTGACGTAGGCACGTCCGGCAGCTTTTCGTCGACATTCTCCGACAATATCGTCCTTGATACCAACGGGACACTCATGAGTATTACGACGCTGACGGGTGGCGAAACAGCGAAGCTCAGCGAAGCCTTCAAATCGAACGACATCACCCTTTCCTCCACTGGGGACATTGCCTCACGACTCAACTGGAGTGGCACCGTACAAGCGGAATTCAGCAGCAACCAAGTGGTCGGAGATGCCTCATCCCAGACGGCATTTGATTTCAACTTCGGGGATTCGACGAGCACCACCAACATTGCCGTCAACTCGAACCAGATCATTTTCAATGATTCGAATTCCGTTGCGGCGCGAGTCGTATCGGAAGCCCCAATGACATTCTCGGCGGAGCAGAATCAGATCGCGTTTAAAGGCAGAGACGGTGTCGGGTTCGATCTGACGTTTGGCAAGGTCTCCAGCGTGACGGTCTCCAATAATTCCATCTACGACTACGCAGGTGGTGCGACGGCCATTCACTTTCCCTCTGTGTACGATGGAACCAGAATTGCTTTGGAAGGCAATTTGATTGATCTGTCACGATCGAGCCAATTCATTGATCAAGGCATCGTGTTGTCTGCTGTCGCTGGGAGTGATGACCCATTTGTCACTCTGTACTCTTCCACAAGCAACACAATCAAGGGAGCCAGCACGACATTCTACTGCCCGGCCTCTGGTGTCACAGGACAGGTGATCATCAATGATGAAGTGATCAAATAGCCATGTGGGCAGAAATACTCCGCACGCGTTCCGACAGGAAAAGATCTGTCTTGAAATGGGGAATGCCAGTGAACGCATGCCCCCCAGCCGAGAGCAGCGGAAGCTGGGCCGCCTGATCGTGATTGAGTTAAAGACCGAAAAATCGCAGCTGCCGACAAGGCACGCATGGAGTTTTGCCTTCGCTGGCTGGCGAAACATGAGCAGCAACTCCGGTAATATCCCATCGATCTGTGCGTGCGATGACCTTGTCAATAAAGACAACCATCCCGGGTCGTGAGAACTACTGTGCGGCAGTTCTGGTAGAACCCAAGCCGCCGCTGCTGAGACTACTTCAGAATTCGCCTGTCTCCGAGTAAACTTCGGGCTCACTAGCCTTTCGCCCAAACCAGCCATTCGTGAAATCATGCGTATCGCCCTGATCGGTGCCGCAGGACAACTTGGGATCGATCTGCATCGGCAACTGTCGGGCGAGGTCATTCCATTGACCCATGCCGATATTGAGGTCACTCAACCTGACAGCATCGAAGCGATGCTCGACTCCGTGAAACCCGATCTGGTTCTCAATACGTCGGCATACAACCTCGTTGACAAGGCCGAGACCGACTCGGAAGCGGCGATGGCGGTGAATGCATGGGCTCCACGTCAGCTGGCACTGGCCTGTGCCCAGCGAGACCTGACACTGGCGCACATCAGTTCCGACTTCGTCTTCGGCCTGGAGCAAGGGCCGCATACCCCCAAAACAGAAACCGATCCTCCCGGCCCCCAGAGTGTCTACGCCGCCAGCAAGCTGCTCGGTGAATACTTCGTTCGCAGCTATTGTCCCCGGCATTTTGTGATTCGGACCTGCGGCCTCTATGGGCAGGCCGCGACGAAAGCCAAGGGAAACTTTGTCCTCACCATGCTGCGACTGGCCAAAGAGAAGCCCCAGCTGAAGGTCGTGGCTGATCAGCGGTGTGTTCCGTCTTACACCCGAGACGTGGCGACCGTGATTGCGGCTCTGGTTCAGACGCAGGCGTACGGCCTGTACCACGCGACGAACGCGGGTGACAGTTCCTGGTTCGAGGTTGCCACAGAGGCCATCCACTTAGCTGGTCTCTCGACGCCAGTGCTGCCGACGACGACGAAAGAGTTCGGAGCCCCAGCGGCACGCCCCGCCTACAGCGTGTTGAACTGTTCCAAGATCGAGAAGGTGACTGGATTGGTGATGCGTCCCTGGAAGGAGGCACTCGCTGCTTACCTGACCGAGATCGGGGCGATCGCCGAATGAGCCCCACCGCTGACCAGCTCTTGATATTTGGATGTGGTTTCCTCGGTCTGCGAGCTGCCAGGCTCTGGCTGGCAGAGGGCGGCACCGTGATGGCCGTGACTCGCAATCCCGCGAAAGCCGCTCAGCTGCAATCACATGGTATCGAGCCGGTTCTCGCTGACCTAATGCAGCCAGAAACTCTGGCCTCGCTCCCCCGCTCGACACACGTTCTCTACTGTGTGGGTTTCGATCGCACGAGCTCGTGGTCCAAGGAGTCGCTCTATCTCGACGGGCTGACACATGTGATCGACGCGGTTGCGAAAGATGTTCAGCGGTTCGTCTATGTGTCGAGCAGCAGCGTCTATCACCAGGATGACGGCAGCTGGGTTGATGAGACATCGGACACTGAGCCGACGAGTGAGGGTGGTCGTATCTGTCTGGCCGCTGAGCAGCGGCTGAGAAGTCGTGTCGAACATGCCACAATCTTGCGCATGAGCGGTTTGTATGGCCCCGAACGACTCCTCGCTCGTGTCGATCAGTTGC
>CANJZR010000273.1 GCA_947479075.1 Planctomycetaceae bacterium | reverse complement strand
GAACGGGCGACAGAGGTACGGCGTGGCCATCGTGTTGTCGACGATCAGCGGAATGCCCGCTTCGTGAGCGATCTGGGCAATGGCGGCCAGGTCGGCGATGTCGCAGCGGGGATTGCCGATGGTCTCGACGTACAGACAGCGGGTGTTCGGCTTGATGGCCTTCTTGAAGTTCTCGGGATTGCTCTGATCGACGAACGTGCAGTCGATCCCCATCTTGGGGAACGTGTAGTGGAACAGGTTGTACGTTCCGCCGTAGAGGCTCGACGACGAGACGATGTGCTGACCGGCCTGGCAGATATTCTGAATGGCCAGCGCCTCAGCCGCCTGACCTGACGCGACGGCCAGAGCCCCCGATCCGCCTTCCAGCAGAGCGAGCCGCTTTTCCAGCACATCGGTCGTGGGGTTCATCAGCCGGGTGTAGATGTTCCCGAAGGCCCGCAGCCCGAACAGGTCGGCGGCGTGGTCAGTGCTGTTGAAGACATACGAGGTCGTCTGATAGAGCGGCACGGCCCGTGAATTGGTCGTCGGGTCGGGCACCTGGCCCCCGTGAAGACAGAGCGTTCCCAGTTGAAGTGCAGGTTGATCGGCCATGAGCTGTGGTTCCCGGTGATGTGGTCAGTGAAACGAAGGCCAGCATAGTAATCGCGGCGAATCGCGGTCGCAAAGGTGTGGGATTCGTACGAAACGTGGCACGAGCCCATGCCTGGGCCGAACATCAACGATGCCAGCTGCGATGCAGGAGACGTTTCGGCCTGCACTCACGGACAGCAACCGATTGCTCAACTACGCGAGGATATCTCGCAATACTTTGCCATGGACATCGGTCAGGCGGAAATCGCGACCCGCATAGCGATATGTCAACTTCTCGTGATCGAAGCCGAGCAGGTGGAGGATCGTCGCGTGCAGGTCGTGTACGCTCGTCGGCTTGTCGACCGCCTTAAACCCAAAGTCGTCGGTCGCCCCGTACGCGGTCCCGCCCTTGATGCCCCCACCGGCCATCCAGACGCTGAACCCGTAGTGGTTGTGATCCCGGCCACGTGTCTCCTTGCCGTCTCCGCGTGCCAGCTCCACCGTGGGGGTCCGGCCAAACTCACCGCCCCAGATGACCAGCGTTTCATCAAACATCCCACGCTGCTTCAGGTCGTGCATCAATGCGGAGATCGGCCCGTCAATCTGGCCAGCCAGCTTGCGATGATTCGCCTCGATCTGCTCATGATTGTCCCAAGGCTGCCCGGCCCCATGCCACAGCTGGACGTAGCGGACGCCGCGTTCCAGAAGTCGCCGGGCGATCAGAGTCTGCCGCCCGTGCACTCCATCCCCATAGGCAGCTTGGATATGGGCTGGTTCCTTCGAGATGTCGAACGCCTCCGCAGCCTCGGTCTGCATCCGGAAGGCCAGCTCGAAGGACTGGATCCGCGCATCGAGCCGCGAGTCGATGCGGTCCGCCTGATGCTGGGTGTTGAGTGTCTTGAGGAGATCAAGCTGTTTCCGCTGCACAGCCAGAGATGCGTGGGGGCTGCGAATGTTCTCGATCATCTTCTCGAGTTCGCGGAACTGCGGGTCGATGAATGTGCCCTGATAGATTCCGGGCAGAAAACCCGACTGCCAGTTCTCGGCGTCCTTGATCGGCATGCCGTTGGGGCACATCGCGATGAAGCCCGGCAGATTGCGGTTCTCTGCACCCAGCCCGTACATCACCCAGGCACCGACGCTGGGACGCGGCTGAACGGAGTCGCCGCAGTTCATCAGCATCAATGATGGCTCGTGATTCGGCACCTGAGCATACATCGAACGGATGACCGCCATATCGTCGGCGTGCTCAGCGGTCTTGGCGAAAATCTCGCTGATTTCGAGGCCGCTCTGGCCGTACTTCTGAAACTTGAAGGGTGAGGGAAATGCCGCGCCGGTCTTGCGCTCGGTGGTGAGGTTGATCGGAGCTGGCTTGCCCGCATAGGTCTGCAGCGCTGGCTTGTAGTCGAACGTATCAACGTGCGAGGGACCGCCATTACAGAAGAAGTGGATGACGCGCTTCACCTTGCCCGGGAAGTGTGGTGCCTTGATCCCGAGGCCTGCGTCAGCTGGAGCAGCCTGAACGATACTGCTCGGATCATCGAGCATCAGCCCCGCCAGACCGAGCGCTCCCATCCCCATTCCAGATCGCTGGAGCATGGAACGTCGATTGAGATTTCCGAAGTCGAGCATGACACCACCCATTCAAGGACTCTGATGCATTCAGTGTACCCGAGAATCGACTGGCGGGAAGACTTAAGAGGCGTGGCCGTGCGGTGATCTGGGGGTTTGCTCATCGATGCGAGGGGTTGAATCTCATCCCCTTCAGTCGGGCACGATCACAAACGCACTTGCGACCTCTTCGGGAATCCGCGTGAGTCGTTGATCGCTGTTACGGACAAAAGCCCAGTGGGTTTCGGCTTTCGCGAGCAGAGTGCCGTCCAGGCGACGAATTTCAAAACGCCGTCGCGAGGAGACCTTCTGCATGTCGGCCACCCAGGTATGCACGATGACCTGGTCACCCTCGAATGCGGGGACGCGATACTCGATAAAGTGGGACCGCACGACCCAGCTGAACCCAGCCTCCTGATAGCGTGACATCGGCCAGCCCTGCTCCCTGGAATGGGCGACAGCGGCATCCTGCATCCAGCGGATATAGACGATGTTGTTCACGTGCCCCAGCCGATCAATGTCATCCAGGACAACTGTCAGCGGGAATTCAAAACGGGCGGGCATCAGGGGAGACACTTGCGAGGTTCGGGAGAGATTCATCACTGCGGAAACGGCAAGTCGATAGTAACTGTGCGAGTCGCGGGAGACCATGCCAGCGTGATGGGAACAGGAGGTATCTGATCGCCATCGTTGGCAGGATGCTTTACGTCAGGAAATGGTCACGGGGAAAACACCGTCGTGCGGCGGAGGAAGGATGTGGAACACTCATTTTCACTGATCTGCACTCATCCAGAGCGCCAGAGACATCATGCTTCGATGTGTTTGAAGCCTCAAGACAGCTTTGCTCGTTCCCGTTTTGATTAGTGATAATCAGTGGTCATCAGTGTTCCCGCCCCTCCCTCCAGGACCGTCGACAGTCGTCGGATCGAAGGTGTCGGTCAAGTTCAGTGGCAGGGAGACTTGTATTCCCGTTTATTCCACTTGCCAGCCCCGTGAGCGATCGACAGCCCGCCTCCATGTGGCTGCCTTTTGATACCGTTCCGCATCACTCATCTGCGGAACGAACTCCCGATCGAGTACCCAGTTTGCAGCGACTTCGTCCAGGCTCGCCCAGAACCCGACAGCGAGTCCGGCGAGATAAGCCGCCCCAAGAGCTGTTGTCTCCTGGACCAGTGGACGACGAACCTGTGTGGCGACCAGGTCGGCCTGAAACTGCATCAGCCGACTATTACTTGACGCTCCGCCATCCACCTTGAGTGTTTTGAGTGGGATCCCGGAGTCGAGCTGCATCGCTTCGATCAGATCAAGCGTCTGATACGCCATTGAATCGACAGCTGCCCGGGCGAGATGAGCTTTCGTCGTTCCTCGAGTAAGTCCAATGATCGTGCCGCGAGCTGACGGGTCCCAGTAAGGTGCCCCCAGACCGACAAAGGCCGGGACAAACATCACTCCACCGGCATCATCCACCGAGTCGGCCAGAGCCTCGACCTCTTGCGAAGAGGTGATGATCCCTAATCCATCACGCAACCATTGGACAACCGCGCCGGCGATGAAGACCGATCCCTCCAGGCAGTAAGTCGTCTCTGTCCCGATCCGCCAGCCGACCGTTGTGATGAGTCCCGATTGCGAATGGATCCGCTGACTTCCCGTGTTCATCAGCAGGAAGCAGCCTGTCCCGTACGTGTTCTTGACATCTCCCGATGAGAAACACGCCTGGCCAAAGGTGGCAGCCTGCTGGTCACCGGCACAGCCAGTGATCGGAATCGCGCGGCCCAGCAATGTAGGCTCGGTCTCCCCTAGCTGCCCGGATGACGAGCAGATGCGAGGCAGCATGGCCCTGGGCACGCGAAAGATCTTCAAGAGCTCGTCATCCCAGTCGAGGGTCTCCAGATTACAGAGCAGCGTTCGACTGGCGTTGCTTACATCGGTGACATGAGAATGTCCTCGGGTAAGACGCCAGATCAGAAAGCTGTCGACCGTCCCGAACAGGATTTCACCATTCTCAGCCCGTGATCTCGCTCCCGGAATCGTATCGAGCAGATGAGCGATCTTGGTGGCTGAAAAGTAAGCGTCAATCACCAGCCCCGTCTTCTCACGGACAAGTGACTCATGCCCCGCTCGTTTCAGTCGCTCGCACTCTGGCGAAGTGATCCGGCTCTGCCAGACGATCGCGTTCGCAATCGGCTGGCCTGAGGCCCGGTCCCACAGGATCGTTGTCTCGCGCTGATTGGTGATCCCGATGGCAACGATTGCATCCGCTCCACCGGGGACCTGAGCGATGGCTTCACGTGCCGTCTGGAGTTGGGATTGCCAGATCTCTTCCGGGTCATGCTCGACGTGCCCGGGGGCTGGGTAAATCTGAGGGAACTCGCGCTGCGCCTTAGCAACCACCACACCGGAATGATTCACGAGCAGTGCCCGACTGCTGGTTGTGCCTTGATCCAGAGCGAGAATCAAACGTTCCATCACAGCCCCCAGCTGATGCAACACTCAAATACTGTCCACACCTGCGTGAGTATCTCCCCGCACGAACGCACTCGCAAGCAGGCCATCAGCCGTCACCGGCAAATCGTCGCTGCCACTTGGTCTCCACGCACCGGTGAGGTACAACCCACCCAACTCTCGTCCAAAAGAACCAGAACATGCCGTCTCCCAGAATTCTCATTGCTCTCTGCACCTACAATGAGAGGCAGAATGTCGAGCTGTTGATCCCCCAGTTGCGTGTCGCAGTGCCCGAGGCTGACCTGTTATTTGTCGACGACAACTCACCAGATGGGACGGGTAGGTACATCACTGAAGTCTCGTCCACCGACCCGCAGGTCAAGCTGTTGCATCGCGAGAAGAAAGAAGGCCTCGGCGTCGCGATTCGAGCGGGCTTCCAATATGCCGTGGACCAGGGTTACGACCTGCTGGTCAACATGGACGCCGATTTCTCTCATCCACCGTCGGTCATTCCCCAGCTGATAGTGGCGTCAAAAGACGCCGATGTGGTGATCGCCTCTCGCTATGTGGAAGGCGGTGGGGTCGTCGGATGGCCCGCGCAGCGTAAGGTCATGAGCTGGGGCATCAACACCTATGTCCGCATCCTGCTCGGGCTGAAGACCAAGGACAACAGCGGCAGCTTCCGATGCTACCGGGTCGAGCTCCTGCGTCGGGCCGATCTGTCTAAGGTCCGGTGCAAGGGGTACGCGGTCTTCGAGGAGTTGCTGTTCCGACTGAAGCAGGCTGGGGCAACCTTTCTGGAGATCCCGTATACTTTTGAAGAGCGTCGGTTCGGGACGACAAAAATCAACATGAAAGAAGCATTCCGGGCGCTCGGCAATCTCGCAATCTTGCGGCTGCGAGGAGAGTGATCTTCGTGGAACAAGGTAATCATCACCGATGAACTGGCTCAAACACGCCTTCGACACCAGTGGCCCCGAAGAGCCGCCCAGCGCAGCCCAGCTGGAGCTGGCGGACAAGCTCTGCCAGGAGGTCGTGCGACGCGGCCTTGCCATCCCGGCACTGGTCTTCCTCGAGATGTCACGACCGCTGAACCGGCTGAGTTCACAGGCCAT
>CANJZR010000272.1 GCA_947479075.1 Planctomycetaceae bacterium | reverse complement strand
TGTTTCAGCATCTCCGGGTGTTGTTCGAGGTCAAGGTTGGACGCGAAATCGAGAGCGAACCCGTTCTTCTCGGCCCATTGCACGAACGGGTATTCCCAGTTCGGGTACTGGCTCGACTGGGGTCGCTGGAAGGAAACGCGGTGCCCCTGCAAATTGGCCCGACCGTTGTAGGCGTAGAGGCTGCCGCCACCCCAGTTGTTGTACGCGTTGTAGGTGTTGGTCGAGAGCTGGAGCAGGATCTTAGAGTTCTTGCCGGGTTCCGCGGGGCGCACGATGAAGAAGGCTTCGGCCTCAGCCACGCGACGATTCCGAACGACAAAGCGACCGCCGCCATCGGTGACACGGAACACCACCTGGTAGTAACCAGTGGCCCAGTCGGCAGGAACCGACATCTTGAAGGTGATGGGCCAGCCACAGCCTTTGGCACTGGCATGCTCGGGGATGGCGTGGAAGCCGCCTCCGGGGATCTTGGCCTGCTGGAAGACAACCTTGCGTTCGGCTCCCAGGCGGGCAATCTCGATACTGTACTCGCCCGCTGTCGTTGACGTGTGCAGAGCCAGCTCTTCACCGGGGGCGACGCTCTCCCGGTCAGGGTAGCCCTCAATCGACAAGCCAGGCGGAATGTCGGACTGAGCCTGCACCGGTCCGGCCAGACCGACCAGCAGGCACGCACAGACAATCGCGATCCATCGAACAGGCAACGAGGACATCCCAGAACTCCTGAAGAGGCTTGCAGCGGACACCAGATGCCTGCCATCTGACATTGCTCGTTGCATGCCGTCAAGCACCAGTCCCGTTGAATCGAGATCGCCGGAGTGTGAGCCCTCGCCTGACACATGAGGCGAGAGCGAATACGATGCACGCCCACCGTTCAGAACACCGCGATGGAATCGCTCATGCAAGACGAGATCGACGACGACTTTGACGAATGCCCGCCACTCCTCAACGAGATGGCCTGGGATCTGGTTCAGCAGGCCCTGAACATCGTCGATGAGCTGCGAATCGAACCGGTCGACAACGAGACCGGGGCATGCGTGCTCGACTTCGGCATCGAGGCAGAGGGATCGCTGGGGGCTGGGCTGGCACTGGCCGAGATCTGCATGGCTGGCATGGCCAATATTTCGATCCATCCGGGTGAAGTGGCAGGGGTGGGTTGGCCACAGCTGTTTGTCCAGACCGACTCGCCACTGGAGGCGTGCCTGCTGAGCCAGTATGCGGGCTGGAAGGTGTCGGCAGGGAAGTACTTCGCGATGGGCTCCGGGCCGATGCGAGCCGCCTACGCTCATGAGACGATCTTCAAAGAGTGCGACTATCGCGAGGAGGCCAGCGCGGTGGTCGGTGTCCTCGAAACGAGCCAGTTGCCGACGAAAGCGGTCATTCAAGACATTGCCCGAAAGTGCAATGTGGAGCCCGAGATGGTCGCGTTGCTGGTGGCCCCGACAGCCAGCCAGGCGGGCAACATGCAGGTCGTCGCCCGCAGTGTCGAAACGACGCTGCACAAGCTGCACACCCTGGGATTCGATCTGTCGCGGATCGAAAGCGGCTGCGGTCTCGCACCGATTCCGCCTGTGGCCAAAGACGATTTAGCGGGGATCGGCCGCACGAACGACGCGATCCTGTATGGCGGGCGAGTGACGCTGTGGGTGACCGGCGAGGATGACGATCTGGTCAGCCTGGGCCCGAAAGTGCCGTCCAGTTCATCCGCCGCGTACGGCAAACCGTTCCTCAAGGTCTTTGAAGAAGCGGGGCGAGACTTTTACAAAATCGATTCCCATCTCTTCAGCCCGGCGGAAGTGGTGATCCATAATGTGGAAACGGGCCGGGTGCATGTCTTCGGGAAAGTAAATCACACGGTCTTGAGGGAGTCGTTCGGGTTTTGAGCCGTGTCAGAATGTTTGAATCCCATGGACGACCTATCACGATTCATCTTCCTGCCGGATCTTGCATTCCAGCGAAGTTCGAGACGCCACCTCAAAAACAACGGGGAAGATCGATCCACAGAAACTCCTTGTAGGTAGAGTCTTCCGACAGCTGTTGACTCTGCCGGTCGCTCGACTTGTGTCGATTCAGAAACCAAGTTCTTGCCCCCCCTCCGTCAGAATGATAGGGTAAACTTGGTTTGGCAGTGCTTTTGACCGAAGTAAAGAACAAGGTTGCCCCTCAACTTGAGGGGAAGGTACGCCTGCCGGTTGGTCAATCGGTGAGAACTCTCCATCCATTCTCAACCGCATCAGGTTTCTGAAACCTTGAGGATCGTTGCATGTCACGTCAGCAGCTTGCGTTAGGTATCGCCTTACTGGCATGCGGCACGTTTATCCTGTGTGCGACAGCTGCTGATCCGAAGAAACCCGCTAAACCTCGGAAGGACTCGGTCCAGAAGTCAGAGCCAGCGGCTGCGGGTACGCCCTCCAAGAAGGACGACAAGAAAAGCGATACCGAGCAGACAGCTGCAACAGACGATCAGGGACCGTGGGAAGTCACCGACCGCGTCGAGTTGATCTACAAAGACAAACTGACGATTTCGGGCGACAAGACGCTGACCGCAAAGGTCCAGGTGAAGAACAAGTCGGAATCAGATCTGGCCGGTAAGCTGGTACTCGTGATCGATGGATCGACGATCCCGCGCACCAAACTGAATCAACCGAACGGGCAGTTCACTGAGGCGACGCCGTACCTGCTGATTACACCACTCAAGCGGAAGCTGGAGGCGGGCGATGAGTCCCCCGTAAAGACACTGGTTCTGAACACCGAGTACTCGCTGACCGAACTCGCGGATGACGAAAAGAAGGATGCTGAGCTGCGCTGGAGAGTCTTTACCACCACGCGCCCCGAAGGATTTGACACCGAACCTCCCTCCGCTGACGCCAAGGTGCCAGGCAAGGGTTACACGTGGGGAGAGATGCAACAGACCATGACGGTTCAGGAGAAGTTCACCGAAGAACTCCTGACCAAATTCCCCGGTGACATCATCGGGACAGCGACAGCTGAAAACGCGGACGGAAAGCCGGTGATTCAGATCATGGCCACCCGTGGCGGAATGTCGCGGAAGGTCCCGGGAAGTCTGGAAGGGATCCCCGTCGAGGTCGTCGTCACGGGACACATCAAGGCTGGCCCCACGCGGTCTGGTGTGACCTTTGAAGACGGAAAGGGACAGATTGCACCGATCCCCGAACCTGATTCCACAGCCGAAAAAGCGAAATCCGTGCAATCATCCGGCAGTAAGGTGGTCTCGCCGCGAGCGACACAGGCGGGGCCTCCCACGAAGCGTTTTGATCGCCCAGTCCCAATTGGCGTATCGTCCATTAACCAGACGTTAACGATTTGTGCCACGGGAACACTCGGATGTCGTTGCATCGGGTTTGACAAGACTCTCTACGCGCTGAGCAACAATCACGTCTTTGCCAACGAAAACCTGGCCACTGTCGGAAACCCGTTGTGCCAACCCGGACCTCTGGACAGTTCCTGTAGCACCTCGGCAGCAGATATCATCGGCACGCTGTACGACTTTCAAGTGCTGTCCTACACGAACACAACTAACAAAGTGAATCTGATGGACGCCGCGATTGGGAAGACCACCGCGGACAAGGTGGACTACCAGACTTGGACACCCGGATATGGGACACCTTCTCGCTATCCTCAGGAAGCTGTCTACCCCGGCATGCTCGTACAGAAGTGTGGTCGCACAACGGGATATACGAAGGGTAAGATTTCTTCGCTGAACACGTCGGTCATCGTCGGTTATGACGTGGGCAATGCTCGATTTCAGGGATGCATCAACATCGAATCCCAGTTGCGAGTGCCGACCTTCAGTGCGGCCGGAGATTCCGGTTCGCTGGTGGTGACTCAGGCCGATCGCCGACCAGTCGGCCTGCTTTTCGCCGGTGGATCGGTCACCACCATCATTTGCCCGATCAGCCCGATTCTGAATCGCCTTAAGGTCGGAGTCGATGACGGGACGGGTGCGACTCCGGTACTGGGATCTGGACGCATGGGCGTCGCCGTTGGCCCTCCGAAGAGATAGGCCGATGGCGATCAGGACGGGCAGAAAATCTAATCTCCGGCGTTGTGGTGCCCGTCTGATCGAAATGTGTTTCGATTTGCCGCCGCTCAGGAAAACGTCCGCCAGTCTTTCGACTCAAACTCTTCCATCCGGGCTTCGAGCGTGGAGCGGATCTCGTTCAGTCGCTCTTCACCAGTCACGTGCGAACCATCCTGCTCATGGACGTAGAACACGTCGAGCACCTGGTCCAGGTGGGTCGCGATCTTCGCCAGTTCGACAGAGAGATTCAGACGGTTGATCGCCCGTGAGATGCTGTACAACAGCCCCGGACGGTCGTCCGCGAAGACCTCGACAATGGTTCGCGAATCGGACGAACTGGAGTCGATGCGCACCCGCGACCGCGATTCAGAACCGAACGGAAGAGTTCGGCTGCTGCCGAAACGGCGATTCTTTCGGAACAACTCCTCAATGGTCGTTCGCCGCAGCAATGCCTCTTGCATGGCTCTCGCTACCGAATCGCGGCGGTAGGGGGGGGGCTCATCCTTGAAGTCGCGGTCGCGGACATGAAAGCTGTCGATGACCGCCCCTTCGTGGGTCGTATTAATTTCGGCCGAGAGAATCGACATCCGCAAAGCCGTCAGCACGCCCGCCAGACGGTGGAAGCACCCTTTGGCAGCCTCGGGGTTACGAGTAAAAATTCGGTACTCCACGGAATCGGTATGCGGTTCGTAGGTGCTGTCAACCACGACTTCTTCGGAAGAGAGCCGATGCAGAATCCGCAGGTCAGCGGCCACTCGCTCGGCTTCAGTACAGGTGAAGTAGTATGCCGGCAGGCCTGACAGCTGAGCCGCGATCCAGTCCTGAGGAATCTCGGGATTGGACTCCTGAAGGATTCCGCCGACAGAGGCCGTAATCTTACGCAGCCGGGCCTCCTCATATTCCCCATAGTGGCGACCGCTGAGAACCACAAAGCAGCGATCATAGAACTCGCCGATTTGCTGTGCCTTCCATGTACTCCACGTCCCCGGTCCGACAGCTGTGACATCGGCGACAGTCAGGGCATACAACATCTGCAGCCGCTCGGGCGTCTCGCACAACTGGGCGAAACGTACGATCTCCGCTTCGTCGGTGTGGTCGCGACGAAAAGCAATGTCAGCCATTTCCAGGTGCCAGCGGACCAGAAACTTGAGCGTCTCGATCTGCGATTCAGGCAGACACAACCGCTGTCCAACATCCACAGCGATGCGTTCCCCTACGAGGCAGTGATCTTCGACAAAGCCTTTTCCGATGTCGTGAAGGATGACCGTCAGGTGCAGGAGATTTTTGTTCTGCATCTCCTGA
Organism: Planctomycetaceae bacterium; assembly: GCA_947479075.1. Lineage (GTDB taxonomy): Bacteria > Planctomycetota > Planctomycetia > Planctomycetales > Planctomycetaceae > TH-plancto1. The sequence continues at coordinate 409 of CANJZR010000272.1, read as the reverse complement.
TAGACCTGCTGAACCAGCCGGCCGCTGTCGGGCGGAAAGTTCGTGACAATTCCCACCGCTCGCAGGGTATGCTCGTCCACGGTGAAATGGTGGTACGGATTGAACTGCATCAGGGAGCGAATTCGCGTGTACTCGGGTAATACCGCATCGAGCACGTGCGTCTCGGCCATACTGCGAAGGATCTCGGGAAGTGCCTGACCATACTTCAGGATATCCATAAAGTAGCCTGCACCCGCCGGGGTGACTGGCACTTTCGGCAGCTTCGCGATGGCCCGCTGCATACTCTCCTCCAGACGCTGGCTGGGCAGGAGGCCGGAGGACGCGCAGAGCCGATAGACCTTGAGAATGGAATCGAGATCCTTTGTGACCGATGCCATTCCCCGGTGCGAGCAGTCGACCGTTTCGCCGA
>CANJZR010000271.1 GCA_947479075.1 Planctomycetaceae bacterium | reverse complement strand
CGGGATGGTGCGGCTCTAGTGTGGGCGGCTGGTAGGTGCCCAAACGCATCTGCTCGAAGATCTCAGGGGCACTGGCATATTGCCGGGCATCAATCAGGCCAATCACTCCACTCTTCATGAGTGACATCAACGACACCTCGAAGATCGATGACTTCGACAGGTGCTGCTGCATCCCTTCGCGGATCCCCAGCGTATCTCCCGCCAGAATGCACTCGTTGATGTGTTGAGTGTCGTTGAACAGAAACTCGATCGCGGGTACGCGACCGCCACCCATCTTCGGAACCAGCCGCTGACACATGACACAACGGATCGCATCTCGCAGCTGGAGTTTCACCAGATCGCGTTCCGATGGGTCGAAGAAGCTGACGATGCGGTTCACCACCTCGGACGCAGTGTTTGAGTGCAGCGTACTGATGACGAGATGTCCCGTTGATGCGGCACTGATCGCCGCCCGAATCGTGTCCTGATCCCGCATTTCGCCGATGAAGATCACATCGGGGTCATGACGGAGTGCTCCGCGTACGGCATCGGGGAAGGTCGGAACGTCTTCGCCCACTGACCGCTGTGACATGATCGCTTTTTGATTGAGGTGGACGTATTCCACCGGCTCTTCGATGGTAATCACATGCACTCGGCGGTGAGTGTTCACCCAATCGAGCCACGACGCCACGGTGGTCGATTTACCGCTGCCCGTCACTCCCGTGACGAGGATCTGCCCATTCTCCAGTTTACTGAGGGCCTCCATCGCGGGCCGGGGGATGTGGAGTTCCTCGAATGACGGGATCTTCTCGGGCAAGAACCGGATCGTGCAGTGGGGGACGCCACTCTTGATGAAGGCCGAGATACGGGAATAACCGAGTCCGACCTGGTGAAAGTTGAAGCTGCACTGCTGTTGCTCCTGGAATTCCTTCCAGTGGTGATCGTGACAGGCTTCTCGCACCAGGGTCAGGATCTGATCAGCCGACAGTGGAGTCTCGTCCGGGTCACCCGGCACGATCAGGTTGTCCACGCGGACCAGCGGTGGGCTGCCGGGATAGAGATGCACATCACTCGCGCGATGGGAGATCATCTGGTGGAACAATGACTCCATGCTGAGACCGCCGTGACGAAAATCCTCGCCGTGGACCCGCCAGACCTCGGGCAGATGCAGTAGCGTCGATACATCGTCGAGCAGCTTCCGGACCTTGTCATCCGAGCCTGGCGTGGGAGCGCAGCGAAACTCTTTCCCCCATTCAATGTCGCCCAGAGAGCAGGGCACCGGCGAATATGTCTCCAGCTGCTTCAGGGATTCCAGGAGTCGCCCCTCCGCACGCAATCGAATTGCGAAGGAATCAAACTCCCCGTCAAACCGGGGGCGAGTCGCGATGACTTCGAGCCCGGTGGCCCGCATGATCAGCTTGCGGGCGGGGCCTTGTGACTGGTGGAGCTCTTCCTCCGCGATTCGCAATATCTCATTCAGGCTCGTCTGCTGCCCCACACCTACGATGATATTCGCCACGGCTGAACTCGCTGAAAGAATAAGGCCCACACCGTCCGGCCCGATCATAGCTCGCGGTGATCACCAAGAGCCATGCCGAGCTTGTCACTGCTCGTGAACCGACAACTGCTGGATCGGCGGAGAACACAACGGCAGCATTGCCCAGCAGACAGGAAAACTCTGACTGATTCATGGGTCCCTCCTCAGCCTGCCAGCTCTCATCCCACCGCTGGCATCAGGCCAGACGGTGCGATAGAGTCTGAAGTTCTGTCCTGCCCGAAACTGGCTCCTTGAAGGTCTGATTGTGAACGCGAAGATTGTCCTGCTGCCCGGCGATGGAATTGGCCCCGAAGTGATCCGCGAAGCGGAAGCTGTGCTCCGTCACATCGCGACGAAGTTTGGACACACCTTCACGTTCTCGTCTCACATGATTGGCGGTTGTGCGATTGACGCGACGGGGTCGGCACTGCCCGATGAGACGCTCGCTGCCTGTCGCGAGGCCGACGCCGTGCTGCTCGGAGCTGTGGGTGGGCCGAAGTGGGATGACCCGAAAGCCAAGACCCGTCCCGAGGCAGGCCTGCTCAAGATTCGGAAAGAACTGGGCCTGTATGCGAATCTGCGTCCGATCACAACGTTCGACTGCCTGCTCGACTCGTCGCCGCTCAAGCGAAATATCATCGAAGGGACCGACATCCTGTTCTTCCGCGAGCTGACGGGAGGGCTCTACTTCGGCAAGTCAGGACTCGAGCAGAACGCCGATGGCAGTGAGACCGCCTACAGCACGATGACTTACAGCACACACGAGATTGAGCGAATCGTGCGGATGGCCGCTCAGGCGGCGATGAAGCGTCGCAAGAAGCTGACCATGGTCGACAAGGCCAACGTGCTCGAAGCCTCGCGATTGTGGCGGCGTGTCAGCGAGCGGGTCGTGAAGACCGAGTTCCCCGAGCTGGCCTATGACGTGGTGCTGGTCGACTCGATGGCGATGCACCTGATCTCGCGTCCTGCGACCTTCGACGTGGTCGTCACCGAGAACATGTTCGGTGACATCCTGACCGATGAAGGCTCGATGCTGCCGGGCTCGCTGGGCCTGTTGCCCTCGGCCTCGCTGGGTGAGCCGGGACCGGGTCTGTATGAACCAATCCACGGATCAGCTCCAGACATCGCGGGTAAGGGACTGGCCAATCCACTGGCGACGATCCTCGCAGCGGCAATGCTGTTGCGTCACTCGCTGAATCTGTCGGAGGAAGCTGCTGCGATCGAAACGGCGGTGACCTCCGTCCTGAACGCGGGACACCGGACCAAGGACATCGCCCAGAAGGGCCAGGCCTCCATCAGCACCACCGAGATGGGGCAGCTGGTCCTGAAGGCTCTTTAAAGCCCATTTGATCTCCAGATCGCCTGCATCAATGCAAGAAGCCCAAGGGTGAATCACCCTTGGGCTTTTGTTTTCACATCACGACACGTGCAATTTAGTACGTGAGGATGGCATCGATACCGAAGACGGTCTGGTTGAACAGTTCACCCGAGTAACCAGGACCGGTGTAGATCTGCTGGTTGCCAGGAGCGAACATGTAACGAACTTCGGGACGAATCACGAGGTTTGCCATCGGCTTGATGTTCACACCACCGGTGAGGGTGTTGTAAGACGTGCCGTCAGCCTTGTACCACTCGTAACGTGCACCGGCCTTCAACTTGTCGTTGATGTCGTAGAAGGCGTAGTTGATCAGACCCGTCGAGTTCTTGGCCACACCGGCACCGGGAGGACCGGGAACGAATCCGGTTGGCGTGGGGTTGGCGTTGAAATCGACAGCGGCATTCGTCGCCAGGACGTCGAACTGGTGAACAGTGCTGAACTTCTCAGCCCACTTGCGGGTCAGGATGATGCTGTTGATCGATCCATCTCCACGCCAGCCGAGGTTACCAGCGGTCACACCATAGAGCAGCGTTGTGTCGTCATCGATGGCATAGGTCATGCTACCCAGGAAGCTGTTGGCACCCTGGTACTGGTAGAAGCCTGAGTCCATACCGAGCGTCCAACCACCCTGAACGGTCAGCTTGTCGTTGACCTTGTAGGTGGCCAAAGCACCGGTGTGGGTAAATGGTTCGCTGTTGTAGAAGGTCAGCTGACGGCTGAGGAAGAAGTTGCCGTTCGAAGGAATCACTTCATAGCCAATCGGGGTATAGAAGTGACCGACCTTCACGGACAGGTCTTCGTAGGCCACTTCGGCAAACAACTGGGGCAGAGCCCACTCGTAAGGCCCGTGGTTCCAGCCGTTGAAGTAGTCGAAGTGACCGGCATTGACGTTACCGAAGGACTGACCTTCGTTACCGTCCAGACCGAAGATCATGTCAGCACGGAAACCCCAGTCGAGGCCCTTGCTGCCGTCGGCCACCTTGCCGAGGTACATGTACTGCTGGTTCAGGGCGAAGGTGTTGTATTCCTTCTGGTTCACGAACGGTCCGTTACCAGCGAATGCACCGTCAGGTGCGTCCTGATAGCCGAACTGGGTGTAGCCACCCATGACCCAGCCATTGTCCGTGAATGGGTTTCCACCGCACTCATCTTCGAACAGGCTCGTGACGGTCCACGGATCACCGAGTTCGCCGCTGAGGAGTCCGCAGCCACCGAACATTCCATGTCCGCCGCAGCCATCAACGACACAATCCCCGACCATTCCATCGCAGCCAGGATCGCTGATGCAAGCCCCTGCACCATCACCCGGTGCACAAGCCGTGTCGTTCGTACAGTTGACCAGACGCACGTTCTGGTCCGCCGAGCTGCTGTAGACCGACGCAGCACGCCGCGTCGATGGTGAGGAGGGCTCAGCTGCCGTAGCCGATGCCGCCCAGCCAACACCAATGGCTGACATCATCAGCCACTCGTGAATCGAAAACCGTCGCATATTGTTTACTCCATTTGGGAACCGCAGAGCGCCTGCACCCGTCCTTTTCCAAATACAGTCCCGGTTTGCCTCCCACCCACCCTAGCGGCGCGGAGTGGTGGGGAGTTGAGCGCATGCCAAGACTTACTCTTACCGTACTCATCGGTTCAATGTTTGCGCTGATTAGTGAAAGGAATTTTCTGTCGTCACGGATTAACTATTCGGAACGAATGCACCACGTTTGTCGGCGAAAACTGCCGGAGCATGGAAAAACACTGATTCAGAGTGCAAATCGATCATGCAGAGGTGCTGTCTCATTCAGCAAGTACGACGTGTTTATAGACCTCATGAACGGATCGACTCACCGCGGAATTACTCTTCATGCAGTGCAGAACAGGCGCTCAATCAATTCACCCTTGAGGAGATGGGACCTCCAGCAACTCCACTACAGCCCACTCAGTACGTCCGCTCCTTGTGACATCTGCAGCATGTCGTCGGTGCTTTGCGGGTCGATCTGCCGGCAGCACTCTGACAGCTTCTCCGACAGGTCGCGCAGCTCATCGCGCCAAACGGCTTCATCCATGCCGATGGGGGTCACCTGAGAGAACTCTCCGCAGAGCAGAATCATCTTGAGCAGGTGACGGAAGATGAGCCCCTCCTGCTTGGTCAGGTCGCGACTCGTGACGTACTTCTGGAAGTCGTAGTTGAAGAATTGCAGATCACCGACGATCCAGACGGCTCGGATCGGCGTCTCGCGAATTCCAGGGTAGTCACTGTCGAACAGCATCCGCATCTGGTCGCCCAAGGGAATCGGCCATTTTCGCTCCTCGAACGGGATCTCCTCGTCTTGAGGTGGCGCAGCTGCGGGATTGAGTTGTTCGAGCGTGGCGAGCCCACGCGAGATCAGTTCTCCGTGGATGCGCTCGAGCCCCAGTGGGCCGGGAGGCAAATCCTGTGGCCAGGGGACGCGGACCTGCCGCATCATCGATCCCGGAATCTCCAGCAGGCTCTCCAGGATCTGCACACGTTCACACGCATCGGCCAACCCCAGATGTTGCAGAAGGTACGCCCCATAGATCGGGTTGACGCTGCGAAAGACCATCAACTTGTCGAGGTCAGCCGTGGGTGTTGCGGTCTCCGGGAAGTACGGTGGGGGGGCGTTGGCGAGCTCCTCCTCCATGGCCTCCACCGTCTTGATGCCCAACAGTTCCGCCGTCCGCGACTTCTTCTTTTTCTTCTCGGCAGGTCCCGGAGCTGGTGGGGTTGCTGTTCGTCCGAAGGTCAACAACTCCATCGGCGAGCGGGGCGGCGTCAGCCCCCCGGTGCTTTCACCGTCCGCATTCTCTATCGATTCGATCTCACCTGAATCCGTATCCGCACTTTCCTCTTTGTCCGAGTCG
>CANJZR010000270.1 GCA_947479075.1 Planctomycetaceae bacterium | reverse complement strand
TGTGATCATCAATCCACCGAAGAACCCTACGCCTGCCAGCACGCATCTCCATAAACTCAGCCGCGACCAACCCTCGAGCCAGAGCCAGCAGCTCATGGTCGCCAGCATCGGACAGAAGAGGTCCGACTTGGGGAAGAAGACCACCAGGCTCGGAACCAGCGGCCAGATGGCTGCGGCTCGCCAGGCGGTGATGGGATCGCTCATCCGGGCTGTCAGGCGGTAGATCGGCCAGCAGGCCCCCGCCACAGCCAGCAGCGTGAGCAGCGTGGCCGTCCAGAGAGTCGCCTCATTCTCGCGGGTGAACTCCCCCTTCGGTGTGGGGAATTGGCCGAGCGATTCAAAGGCCTCCTTCATCGAACTCGGTTCGAGGCTGATGACCGCATTCGTCAAAGCGGGTGAGCTATGGAACAACGACAGCAATGCCCGGTAGCCAAGCGTCAGCCCCGGCGGATGAGTGCCGATATGAAGATACCGATCGGGATCATTCCCCGTAGAGATCGCAGCCCGGTAGCCCGCGAGGAACTCTTTCGAGTCCTTGATGTCGAACGCCGCCTGCCAGAAATAACCTTCCGTGCGTTTGTAATACAGCACGGTTGGAGCACGACTCAGGCCCTGCACATCAGGCTGCAGGTACAACAACCCGTTGAGCCAGAGAAACGCGATCACGCAGATGACAGCCGGACTCTTGTGGTTCCGCTCCCTCCAGACGACCGCGGTCCAGTAACCACCGCAGAGCGACAACGTGCGGATGACCGTCAGTGGGTCAATCTCCGCGAGCGCCCGACGGGCCCACGTCCATTCGCCAGGAATGCCAAGCGGGATCGTCGGTGCCGAAAGAACCACCCACGAGACCAGCGTCAGTAATGCGATGACGACCAGCTTCCCCCCCGTCAGCCAACCGATCGACTCGGGCTGTTGACTCAACGAGTTGGGCGGCTGCGTGCTCAATCTCTCAGCCCGCACTTTCGCATCAGGCTGGCCGTCGACTCGAAGGCCTCGCGGACCCAATCCTCGATCTTGTCGGGTTCGGGTGAGTACTCCAGCTCAATCGACATGGCCCCGGGAATGCCCAGGTCACGAATCTGTTCCAGGTAAGGCTCAAACTGGACCACACCACGCCCCGGCGGAAGGTCGCCATGCTTCACTCCGTCGCAGTCGGAGATGTGCACATGGAACGACTTGCCCCGCAGCCGTGCCAGTTCCTCGGGAGCGACCCCTGCCAAAGCAAGGTGCGACACATCAATGTTCGCCCCGAGGGCCGGGTGGCCGACATCGGCAATGAATTGTGCCATCGTCTCCACGTTGTTCAGCAGCGACAGCGAGAACGGCTCCAGCTCCATGGCGATCTGCAGACCGAGTGACTCGGCATAGTCAGCCAGTCGTCGGCAGTTCTCGACTCCGATCCGCCACTGCTCGGCCGGGGGGATGACTTCCCGGTTCCAGATATACTCGCCCAGCACCAACAGCAGATTCTGCCCACCAAACTCATACACGAGATCGAGAAACGCCTCGCACCGATCGAGGTGGAATCGCTGCACACTCGGATTGAAATCGACCAGTCCCGTCGCCACACAACAGACGGAAATAATCGGCAGCCCGTGCTTGTTACATTCCTGGCGGATCAGCTGTCGTTCGCGAACATCGATGTCGAGTGGATCGGTGAAGATGTCGATCGAGTCGAACCCGATTTCCTTGGTCTTCGCGATGCCCCAGCTCGTGCCGCGCCCGGCTTGTGACCAGGCGGAGTTGATCAATCCCAGACGCATGGTGGTAACTCGTTTTTGCAGGGTGGAGAACGGTCAGAAGAAGTACAGGACAATCACTTGCGAGTCCCGACATCACCAACCCGAAGCGTCAGCGAGGGCGAGCCAGAGAAGGCCCGTTTACACTCGCCCTCGCTGACGCTTCGGGTTAGTAACGATGACGCACGAGTGAGTTGAGGACTCGCCCTGATCTTACTCAGGCAGCGGTTTGCCCTTGGTTTCGGGGATGAAGATCACGGCGAACAAACCCACCAGGAAGATCGAGCACATCGTCACACCGGCGTAGCGGAACGGCAGTGCCCCTTCGTATCCCTTGTAGACGCTTCCAATCAGCTTCCCAAGCGTGAATGGACCAGCAGCTGCCACGAACCGTCCCACGTTGTAACAGAAGCTCGTCCCTGTCGAACGCAATCGGGTCGGGAAGAGTTCTGGGAAGTAGATCGCGTAACCACCGAACAACGACAGCTGGAAGAATCCCGCGAGTGGAACCATCCAGTAGATGTCGGCAGTCCCGTTAAAACGCCCAAGATTCCAGTAAACATTCATCGTTGCAAACATCGCCCCGACGAAGCAGATCGCAAAGGCCGGCCGTCGTCCGAGGTACTGGCTCAGATAGCTGAACATGTAGATGCCGAAGAAGGCCCCGATGTTTTGCATCAGCAGAGCGATGCCGGACAACTTCTTGAGTTGGCCCTCGACATCCGACACACCCTGTGCAGTCAGGATGGGGCCGAAGACTTCGCGTTGCAGGTCGCCGACGAAGAAGCCAATGCCCCACAGCCCAATCACACCCGCACTGGCGAGCAGCAGACCGACAAGGGCTCGGTACCGGAGTTCCGGATCCCCGAACAGCTCTGCGTAGGAACCACTTTGCTTCACCGCGCTATCGCCGGGGTTGGCTGCCTGCCAGCGTTCTGGTTCCTTGAGGCGGCGACGGACAAACAGCGACAACAAAGCGGGAGCTGTCCCGATCAGGAACATCGTCTTCCAACCTGTCCCCGCCATACCGATCAGCGCAGCTGTGATGTTACCGACAGCCGAGAGGGCCTGAAGCAATCCGAGTGCATGCGGGCGGGCATTACTCGGCATGACTTCCGCGACGAGGGCGACCCCCACCGCGAACTCGCCGCCGACGCCTAACCCCGTCAGGAACCTCCACAAGCAGAAGTCCCAGAAGCCCTTGGAAAAGGCGCTGATTCCGGTGAACACCGAGTAGACAATAATCGTCGCCAGCATCGTTTTGACGCGGCCCCATTTGTCTCCCAACACTCCAAAGATCAGCCCCCCGGTAGCCCAGCCAATCAGGAAGATCGACGTGGCGTACCCGCCATAGGCTCCTCGTTTCACCTTAGTCAGCTTCACATCTTCTTTGAGCCGAGCTTCTTTCTGCACTTCGGTCTCGTTGGCCGGTGCGGGTGTCTCCACGGGAGCGACCAGCTCCGCCATCGCCAGCGGTCTAGCCAGCGTGAACAGCTGCTGGTCCATGGTGTCGAACAACCACCCGAGAGCCGAGACAACGAACACGAACCAGTGATACCGATTCAGTGATTTGTACCAGGGCCCCGAAACAGGAGCAGCGGCCGAGTCTGGATTGTCGGAGTCATGGAACCCATGCATATGTAAGCCTTTGCAATCGGGTAGCGAAGATGTGCCGTCATGGAAGAAGGGCCATGATAGCCGCGTGCGTGGGTTCGCGAAACGCACCGGTCAACCACTGTTGATGGATTGTTGAACATCCACTTGGAGTCCCGCAACCGGGCCGATATTCTGAAATTCGCCGGACACGCTGTGTTTCTGATTCACAGCTGGGAGGCGGATTACGTAACGATGGTAGATGGTCCGGTTTGTCGTTGGGGAGTCGAGCATGAGAAGCCGAGTTCTGATGTGTGGCCTCATCGCGATGGTCGGCGGCGTGTCTCCTTGTGTCGCTCAGCAGCTGTCTTCTCCGCAGGAAGTCGCAGCCCGGATCGACACGCTGATTGCCGAGCACTGGCAGGCCGACAAGATCACTCCGACAACTGCCGCTGACGATGCGGAGTTCTGTCGCCGGATTTATCTCGATATCTGCGGACGGATTCCTCCCGCTTCGGAGGTCCGCGACTTTTTGACAGACAAGACTCCCGGCAAACGTGTGCAGCTGGTGGATCGGTTGCTCGACAGTCCGACATACATCGTCAACTACACCAACGTCTGGCGGGCGATCATGCTGCCGGAAGCGTCGAGCGATGAGACGATCCGGTTCTACCTGCCATCATTCGAGGCCTGGCTGCGGTCGCGTCTGGTGGAGAACCGCAATCTGGCTCAGATCGCGGAGGAGATGCTCACGCTCCCGGCGGAGCAGATCTCCATGCAGGAACTCCAGCTCCCCGACCAGCCGAGTCCGATTGCGTTTTATCGGGCCAAGCAGGGCAAGCCCGAGGAGATCGCCGGTGCCAGTGCCCGGATGTTTCTCGGCGTGCGGATCGAATGTGCCCAGTGTCACAACCATCCCTTCGACAAATGGAAGCGGGAAGAGTTCTGGAGCTATGCCGCGTTCTTCAAGGACACTCGCGTTGCCCCCCCCACTGATGCTTCCGTGGTCGCCAGCGTTCTCGCCCTAGTCAGTGAATCGGATCCGCATTCGATCCGCATACCCGATACCGAAATCGTTGTCTCTACCCGTTACCTCGGCGGGGAGGCTCCCGACTGGACCGAAGTGCCCGACAGCCGGGCGAATCTCGCTCGCTGGATGACCTCGAAGGACAATCCCTATTTCGCCCGGGCAGCAGTGAATCGAGTCTGGGCTCATCACTTCGGAATTGGGCTGGTCGATCCCGTCGATGACTTCGGGATGAATAACCCGCCCAGCCATCCGGAGATCCTCGATCTGCTGGCCAAGGAGTTCGTCACGCACGATTTCGATTTCAAGTTTTTAATTCGCGCCATTGCCGCCACACAGGCCTACCAGCTGTCGAGTCTCCGAAGCGATGAGAGTCAGGATAACCCGCGGCAGTTCGCGCGCATGCCAGTCCGAGGATTGACCGCCGAGCAGATCTTTGACTCGCTGGCCCAAGCGACGGGGTACCTGCAGCCCTTCGATCCGGAACAGCCTCTGAACTTCAATCAGGATCAGGCACGACAAGAGTTCCTGGAAACCTTTGAGACAGACACCGGAATTGAACGACAGAGCACCATTCTGCAGGCATTGGCCTTGATGAATGGATCGTTCGCCAGCGATGCCACGAGCGTGCAGGCGATGCTGCGATCCCGAAACGACAAGAACGGAACTCTCATCGCGATTGCCGAAGCACCGTTCTTTACGCCTGAGCAGCGTGTCGAGGCCCTCTTTCTCACCACGCTCAGTCGCTTCCCGACCGACTCGGAGAAGGAACGTTTTCTGACCTATTTGAAAAAGCACGAGGCCACAGACGTTCCCGCTCGCCCGCTGACGGATCTATTCTGGACCTTACTGAATACCACCGAGTTTTTGTCGAACCACTGAGCGACCGGCAGACTGACATCCAATCATGTTCAGCTCGAAAATTGTTGTGCTGTGGTTTTGAGAGAGCGGAGGGGGTATCTCATCATCGGCTCGGTCGGAGAGGTGGACGCAGGAGAGTTTGAACTCGTTGAAAGCTCGATGCGTCCGAAGCCTCGAAGAGGCGACAGGGCAATCGGGCTCTTGGCCGGTTCCCGCGTGGGGATCGATTTGGATTATTGCCTGAATGTTGAACTGCTGGGCCTCGCTCCTGTCGCCACTTCGTGGCTGCGAGCTGGTCGACCGCGTTTTCCTTGGGCTGTCGCCCAAGGCTATCTGCTGTCACCGCTTCGCGGTTTGGGGGGGGCTTGTGACAGAGGCTCTTATGCCGTGCAAATCGAGCCTCAATCGGCTTCGTCATCGCGCCGTAAGGGAACACATTGCTTCGTCGACCTGCTGCAAGTTTGCATTATTCGTGCCGAACAACATTGGACGTCAGTCTGTCGTGAATCCCGGTGACTTCGGTGACTATCCACACCCCGATTCAGACGCCCCCACTCA
>CANJZR010000269.1 GCA_947479075.1 Planctomycetaceae bacterium | reverse complement strand
GATGGAGTCTCGGTTCAGCTCCCCGTGGGGAAGATGGTCGGTCTGATCGGCCCCGATGGCGTTGGCAAATCGACACTGCTGGGATTGTTGTCAGGGGCGAGAAAGCTGCAGACGGGAACCGTGAACGTCCTCGATGGCAGCATGGCCAGTGCGAAGCATCGCCACGAGATCTGCAGCCGAATTGCCTACCTGCCTCAAGGGCTGGGAAAGAATCTGTATCAGGAGTTAAGTGTTCAGGAGAACCTCGACTTTTTCGGAAAGCTCTTCGGTCAATCGGCCGCTGAACGACGAGCCAGAATCGAACGCTTAGCCACCGCCACCGGCCTGGAGCCGTTCCTCGATCGGCCTGCGGGACAACTCTCAGGAGGTATGAAGCAGAAGCTCGGTTTGTGCTGTGCGCTGATTCATGACCCTGACTTCCTGATTCTCGACGAACCGACCACGGGCGTTGATCCATTGTCGCGGCGGCAGTTCTGGGAGCTGATCGATTCGATCCGCTCGGAGCGGCCGAGCATGAGCGTGCTGGTCTCGACAGCTTACATGGATGAAGCAGAACGGTTTGAGTGGCTCATCGCGATGGACGCCGGACGAATTCTGGCAACCGGTTCACCGAACGAACTCAAATCCATCACGAAGACAGAGAGTCTGGAACGAGCATACGTCTCCCTGCTGCCGGAGGAAAAACGCGGCCATAAGGGCGAGCTGATAATTCCACCTCGCACGAAGAATGAGAGTGAGCCCGCCATTGTCGCAAAAGACCTCACGCGTCGATTCGGTAACTTCACAGCTGTGGATCACGTCAGCTTCCAGATTGACCGCGGCGAGATCTTCGGCTTTCTGGGGTCGAACGGCTGTGGCAAGACGACCACGATGAAGATGCTGACTGGTCTCCTGCCACTCTCAGAAGGTCAGGCATGGCTCTGGGGACAACCCGTCGACGCCAGCGACATGGCCACACGTTTTCGAGTGGGCTTCATGTCCCAGGCTTTCTCTCTGTACGGCGAACTGACCGTTGAACAGAACCTGACTCTGCATGCCCGGCTCTATCACATTCCCCGTGTTCTGGCGAAAGAACGGATCAATGAACTCGTCGCGCGATTTGGCCTGACGCCGTATCTCGACTCGCGTGCCTCATCACTCCCCCTGGGACTCCGGCAGAGACTGTCACTGGCGGTCGCCATTATTCATAAGCCGGAGATGCTGATCCTCGATGAACCGACATCGGGAGTTGACCCCGTCGCTCGCGACGAGTTCTGGGAGCTGCTCATCGATCTCTCCCGAAACCAATCGGTGACAATCTTTATCTCGACACACTTTATGAACGAGGCGATGCGGTGCGACCGGATCTCGCTGATGCATGCCGGGAAGGTTCTGATCTGTGACACCCCTCAGAGAATCATCGAGACCAAACACGCCAGGAACCTGGAGGATGCGTTCATTCGCTCCATTGAAGACGCACAGGAGCACAGCCCGGAAGGGGTGGGACAGACGCGGGCGGGCGGGACATCGACCACACTCCACGAGAACTCGTACAGCCACAACTCCGCTAATGGTGGTTCCAGCCTGCAGCGTATGTTGGCCTATAGCTATCGCGAGACGATGGAGGTCATGCGCGATTCGGTGCGTCTGACGTTCGCATTCGGTGGCAGTCTCATCCTGCTGATGATTATTGCGTATGGCCTCTCTTCCGATGTGGAGAACCTGTCATACGCCGTTCTGGACCAGGACCAGTCGCCGGCCAGTCGAGCCTACCTGCAGGAGTTCTCCAGTTCCCGATACTTCACGGAAAAGCCAGAACTCTACAGCAAGGACGACCTCGAAAACCGACTGGCGACTCGTGGCATCACGATGGCCATCGAGATCCCGCCGAACTTTGGCAGAGATCTCCTGCGCCATGGGAGGCCTCAGGTTTCTGCCTGGATCGATGGTGCCGAAACCGCGCGAGCCGCAACCATCGAAGGCTACGTGGAAGGGGCCCACGCCAAGTTTCTGCAGCGACTGGCAGAGGAACAAGGAGTCGCTCCTTCATCACTGGCCACGTTCGAGGTTCGCAATCGATACAACCCCACATCGGAAAGCATCTACGCGATGGGGCCCACCGTTCCCACCACACTGCTGCTGTTATTCCCCGCCATCTTGATGGCGGTCAGTGTGGCCAAAGAGAAAGAGATCGGCACGATCACGAACTTTTACGTGACGCCCACCAGCCGCATGGAATTTCTGCTCGGTAAGCAGCTGCCGTACATCGGCATTGCGATGGTTAACTTTGTGGTGCTGAACCTGGTCGTGGTGTTCGTGTTACAGGTCCCCTTGAAGGGAAGTGTGGCGGCTCTGACACTTGGAGCTCTGTTGTACGTCACAGCGACGACTGGATACGGCCTGCTGGTTTCCAATCTGACCTCCAGCCAGGTCTCGGCCGTCTTACTCGCAGCTGTACTGTCGATGATGCCGACAATTCAGTTCTCGGGCATGATGCAGCCAGTGTCGACACTTGAAGGAGTCGCCCGAGTCATGGGCTCCCTATGGCCAGCGGCTTACTATCTGCATCTGAGCGTCGGCGCGTTCACGAAAGGACTCGGAGCGAGAGAGCTGATGCCCGACTTGATCAGGCTGGCTGCGTTCTCTCCCGTGTTCTGGATCCTCTGCACGCTGTTGCTGCGAAAGCAGGAGGACTGACCGTGAACACCCTCTCAAGTATTTTCTGGTTGGGCACCAAAGAACTGCGAACTCTGCTGGGGAGCGTCGCATTGATGGGCTTCCTCGTCTATTCATTTACATTCAGCATTTACCAGCAGGCGACAGGGGGATCAGAGACCGTCAACCGGGCGTCGGTCGCCTTCGTCGATGAGGACCGCTCGACGCTGTCGCGACGCTTGCGCGATGCGCTCTATCCACCGTACTTCAAGAGTCCTGAGCTGATCGAAGCCGATGAGATTGACGAGGCCATGGACGCTAGCCGTTTCATGTTTGTCATCGTCGTACCGCCCCACTTTGAGTCCGATGTCCGGTCCGGACGTTCCCCGGAGATCCAAGTCAATGTCGATGCGACAGCTGTCCGGCAAGCAGCACTGGGTACGGGGTATATCCAGGCCATTCTTTCCACCGAGATCAATCGCTTCATGAGTCGATCCGACACCGTGGCTGTGCAACCCGTGACGCTCGTCAAACGCAAGGCCTTCAATCCCAACGGAACACAAAGCTGGCTGAGAGCAGTGTCGGGACTGTTGGATCAGCTCTCGATGTTGACCATCATTCTGACGGGTTCAGCCATTCTTCGAGAGCGAGAACATGGGACGATCGAGCATCTGCTCGTCATGCCGCTGAACTCGTTCGAGATCGTACTTTCCAAAGTCTGGGCGAACGGGCTGGTGATTCTAGTCGTGTTTGTCCTGTCGATGCGGTTTATCGTCGAGGGAGCGATCGGAGTCCCGTTCGCGGGTTCTCGCGTGTTGCTGCTGACGGGTACGGTGATTTACCTCTTTGCGGCTGCAGCGATCGGCATCCTGCTCGCCACCATCGCTCGCAGCATGGCTCAGTTCGGCCTGCTCTGCATGATCACGATCATGCCGATGATGATGCTGTCGGGCGGGATGAGCCCACTCGAAAGCCAACCCGACTGGCTGCAGCGCATCACCTGGTTCCTGCCCTCACGGCAATTCATGAGCTTCTCGCAGTCGATCATCTTCCGCGGTGCCGGGTTCGACAACGTCTGGCCCGAGTTCACAGCCATGGCAGGACTCGGCCTGGCGTTCTTTCTCACCAGTCTGGTCCTGTTTCGTCGCTCAATACGTGTCAGTCAATAAGAGTGGGACATTCGAATCAGCATCTGATGGCGTCTGGGTGCATATCTCATCAAGTCGACATGCGGGGATGCCGCTGAGTGCCAATCAGTGTCAGTACCAGCGTGGTCGAAAGCGGCGACAGCATTCATCGGGAACGGCAACTCTGATCGACACCCGAATCGGGGACAGCAGCCTGTTGAGGAGCCCCGCTAGATCCATAGAGCTGCTTCAATCGTCAGCCCAGGCCCAAAGGCCAGTGCGACACAGGGCAGGGGAGCCTGTCGTTTCCGAAGCTGATCCAGAATAAACAGAATCGTGGGCGATGACATGTTGCCGTTCTGCGAGAGCACTTCTCGCGATATATCGGCGTGGGCATCGTCAACCCCCAGTGCTGCCGTACAGGCACTCAGAATTCTTGGGCCACCGGGATGAATGGCCCAGGGTGGAATCTGCTCGACACTGAGGCCGAATGGCCTGAGCCAGTCTTCCACCCACGGTCGAAGATGTTCACCGATGATGTCCGGAACTTGCGGTGACAGGCTCATTTCAAATCCATGATCCCCGACCCGCCAAGTCATGTGATCCAGTGTCTCCTGGAGAACCAGCGACCGCTGAGAGCGAAGTTGCCACGCTCCCTTTTCGCTGGCTCGTCCGACAACCGCAGCTGAGCCATCCGAGAACAGGGCATTGGCCACGATTTGCTGTGCATCGCCCGTGTACTGTTGGTGCAGGCTGCAGATCTCAACACAGCAAAGTAGCACGCAGGCTTCCGGATCGCTCTCGGCGTATGCTTTCGCCACCCGCAATCCGTTGAAGGCCCCATGACATCCCATAAATCCCACGTTCGTGCGTGTAACTTCTCGATTGAGCCCCAGCTTCTCGATCAACCCGATATCCAAGCCGGGAGCGCTGAACCCGCTGCACGAGACGGTGACAAGATGCGTGATCTCCGAAGCAGCGATCCCCGCCGATTCGAGAGCCACGGTACAGGAGCGAGTTCCGAGTCGAATCGACTCCACTTCGTATCGCTGCATGCGTTGGCTTGTTGTGGGGCCTCGGTCTAACGTCCCCACCGACCGATCGTAAAATGATTGATGGATAATCAACGGGTCGTCCGCTGGTTCAATGAGTACGCTATGTCGCCGCTTGACCCCGGAACGGCGATAGAGAGCCCGCACGACTCCTGCTCGTCCGTGAGTCTCCCCCCACATTTCCACCGAATGTTCGGCTGCCAGTTCTTGCGTCATGGAGCGTTCGGGGATCGCGGTACCGAGTCCTTGGATCAGGAATGTCATGGGGTCTCAATCGGATGGGATGGTAAAGCGGAAGGAAGGTTGATGGAGTGGACGAAGAAGCCGGCAGCAGCCGGAAAGACTTTCAGGAATCGAACGGCTGCGACAGAAAGCCAGGGACGATGCAGGACCGCCGCGGCAAAGCGGCAGACTCTCATCCTGCGTTGAAACTGAGCTCGATGCAGTTGTTGCCATTGATCAGCCAAATGAGGACGCCAAAGTCTGACAGCGTCTTGTACGAGCGGGAGAACGGCCACAGCCTGCTCGAGCGCTGCGGCCATGCCTTCGCCGGTAAACGGCTCCACATAGCCCGCCGCATCTCCGATCACAAACAGTCGCTCCGTAGCGTTGCATAGCGGAGAAGTCGTCAAAGGAGGTGTTCCCTGCCAACCCGTCTGCGATGCGGGAAGCTGCAGACCGCTCTGCTGCAGGATCTGTCGTACGACGGCGGCGGGTGAACCTGCGGACTTGACTGCTGCTGGATCGACGGCAGCTGCGAGGCTGAGCTGGTTGGATTCCGCCCAGGCGATGCCGCAATATCCCCCCGCTCCGATCACCATCGTGATCTCGCCTCTTGGAGGCAGCTGGGAATTCGTCGTCAGCCATTCGTCATGACTCAAGACGATTCCGACTCCAATGCGTGAATTGGAAGTGGGGGAGGGGGCCATCGCAGGAAGCAATCGAAGCGACGAACGCAGCAGCCCGTCCG
>CANJZR010000268.1 GCA_947479075.1 Planctomycetaceae bacterium | reverse complement strand
GCCCCCCGGTGCATTTGGGGGCTGTTGGTCCTTGGAGGGTGGTGTCGTGAGTGACCGTTTGAAGCACCATCCGGCTGACGCCGGACGCTCGCCGGGGGTGATTGTCTTCCTGGTCGTGTGGG
Organism: Planctomycetaceae bacterium; assembly: GCA_947479075.1. Taxonomy (GTDB): domain Bacteria; phylum Planctomycetota; class Planctomycetia; order Planctomycetales; family Planctomycetaceae; genus TH-plancto1. The sequence continues at coordinate 5,684 of CANJZR010000268.1, read as the reverse complement.
TACTGTGTTGTTCGGGGGTACGGGCTGATGACTTGCGGGTGATGAGTTTCAACATCCGCTTCGGTACGGCGAACGACGGGAAGAATCACTGGGACAATCGCAAGGATTTCCTGGTTGACACCGTCCGGGCCTTCCATCCCGATCTATTGGGGACGCAGGAGACGCTGGGGTTTCAGCGAGATTATCTGGCCGAGAAACTCGACGGATATGAGGCGATCGGCGTCGGTCGCGATCACGGAGATGATCGCGGCGAAATGACAGCTGTGCTGTTCCGCAAGCAGCGGTTTGAGAAGCTGGCAGCGGGGCATTTCTGGTTGAGTGAGACCCCCGATGTGCCGGGCAGCAAGAGTTGGGATACTTCACTCACCCGCATGGTCACTTGGGTAAAGCTCAAGGATCGGGCGGCGACTCCTCCGGCAGAGCTGTTCTTCTTCAACACCCACTTTGATCATCGCGGGGAGGTGGCTCGTCAGGAGTCAGCCCGGCTGATTCGCAAGCAGATTGCGGTTCTGGCCGGAACAACTCCCACGGTCGTGACCGGTGACTTCAACGCCAGTGAGGACTCGCCACCTTACAAGGCGTTGTTTAACGAAGAGGGACCGGTCAATCTGTTGGATACGTTTCGCGTGAAGCACCCCCAGCGTGGGAGTGACGAAGGGACATTCAGCTCATTCGTGGCGACCGAAGTTGGAGGGGCCCGGATTGACTGGATTGGGTGCACATCGCAGTGGACGGTCAAAGAGGCTGCGATAGACCGAACTTCGCGTGATGGGCGAACTCCGTCGGATCATTTTCCGGTGACGGCGGTATTGGGGACACCTTAGGGGAACTCTGATTTCACCGCAGAGGACGCGGAGGATCGCAGAGGGAGGAGCGAGCGGCAGCTGTGAGTTTACCGAACGATGACGGTGATTTGTGATAGTACGATGACTCTGAACGTGTGAGATGTGGAGTCTGTCTGAAGACAGGGTGATACGAAGAGGTATGGCGCATATTCTCGGTAACTCTCGTCTGTCGCCCGCTGGAGATGAAGCAGAGTGAATTGAATTCTGCTCTCCACGGTGTTACATCGCATCCTGGCGTATTGAACTCAGGAGATGTGCGATGACCGTTGGTGTCGGAATGATTGGTAGCGGGTTCATGGGTCTGACCTACAGCGAGGTCGTGGCCAATCATGCTCGCGGGTGCCGGCTGGTAGCGATCTCCGGAGGGCGTCGGGCCGCTCAACTGGCTCAGGATTATGGCGTCAGCTGCGAGGAATCGATCGACCGGCTGCTCGAACGAAAGGATGTCGACGCGGTTGTGCTGGCGACTCCGGATGTGAACCGCGTCGAACTGACGCTCAAGGCTGCAGCTGCCGGAAAGCATGTGCTGGCCGAGAAGCCGATGGCTCCGACTGTGGCGGAGTGTGATCAGATGATGGCCGCGTGCGCCGCTGCGGGTGTCAATCTGGGCGTCGTGAAGACGGAGCGGTTTCGCAAGATTACGCAGAAGGCGAAAGAGCAGATCGACACCGGCGTGCTCGGGCCGTTGCAGATGTTGCGTACGGTCTCGGCGTTTCCATTGCCGTTGTCGAAGTCACTGTTTGAGGATCGAGCCTGGATGTCTGATCCACGGAGCGGTGGACTCTTCATGGGGATGGCGTCGCACAACACTGACTTTCTCCGGTGGCTGACCGGGCGGAATGCGATCAAGGTTTTTGCTCAGGCGACAACGTACAGCGATATCCCCGGGCCGCCGCTGTCAGTCATGGCTCAGATCGTGTTTGAAGACAACATCATGGCCCAGATGTGGATCACCGGAGAACTGCCCAACCCGAGTCTGCCAAGCAGTGAGGTCCGGTTTCAGGCGTTCGGTCGGGATGCGATGTTCGACCTGGAGAACTTCGAGTACCTCGACCTGGGACGAGGCGACAAATGGGAGCGGATCTACACTCCAGAGCGGTTTGACTATCTCAAGGAACCGAAATCACCCATTCGTCTCTACCCGCATATCGGCGTGATCCAGGGATTCATCGACAGCATTCTGGAGAAACGACCTCCCGCTGTCGGTGGGGCTGAGGGACGGGCCGCAGTGGAGATTTGCGAAGCGTGCCTGATCTCGGCCAGAACCGGTGAAGCCGTTTCGCTGCCTCTGCGAGGCCAGGCATGAGCGACGAGTCGGCCAGCCCCGCAGCGAAGCAATGTCCGTTGTCGTGGCCCGACCAGCGATGGAATCTGATTCTGTTCGCACTCTGCACCGGGATGCAGTATCTAGCCGCTCCGGTCTTGTACGTCGGGATCACCCAGGCTTCGTTGTGTAACCGATTGGGAGCGGATGCGCGGACCTCGAATCTGCCGGGGACGTTGTATTTTGCCATGACGGCGATGCCAGCGGTGATTGCCTGGATGTCGCCGAGGGTCTCCGCACTCAAGCGGAATCTGGGGCTGTGCTACTTGGCGTGTGCACTGATGCTGCTGACGCTGGCGATCACACTCTCATTGCCAGTTCCGTCTGCAGTGAAGTTGGGGATGGTGATCCTGCAGGGAGCTGTGTCGGGGGCCGTGATGCCCGCGGCCATTGCGATGTTGTGGGAAGTGATCGGACGAGGCTCAGATGAGTCGCGACGGGGGCTGGCACTCAGCCTGGCGTTTGGAGCGGGACCGATCCTGGCGGTTCTCGGATCGCTTGGTCAAACCGCACTGCTGGGGGGCGATCTGTTTGGCTGGCACTTTGACGGGCTGGAGTATCCACGAAGTTTTATCGTGCTATTTGGAGCAGGTGCTCCGGTGATGGGGCTGGCAGCTGTGCTGTCTCAATTTTTCGTGATCACTCCGGAGGAGCACGAACCAGTTCGGGAACCGATCTCCGCAGTGACGGGGCTGATCTTTGGCGTGCCGCTGATGTTCGCGTCGGTCACATTGATGCACTTTGCGGATTCTGCGATCTGGATGCAGCTGCTGGGAGGGATCTGTGCCGTGGGCACGACGGCGTGTTTTATCTTTCATTTTCGATCGATTCTGCAGCAGAGGCTCCTGTTGCTGGCAACGCTGGTGACAGTTCTGGTGTATGCGGGGAACGTCATTCCCTCGAATATGAATCTGTATTCCGAGCAGGTGCTGGGCAACATCCCGGAAAAGTATGCCGGGATCCAGAACATGCTGCGATTTGGGTTCAAGGTGGTCGCGGGGAGTCTGCTGGGGTGGATGCTGATGAAGACCAGCCCACGAGCGGGAATTCTCGCGACCTCACTGACGTTTCTGACGGCGATGATCTGGGCGATGCTGGTTTCCGGGCCATGGTATCTGGTGGCCTTTGGACTTCATGGTGCGGGCGAGCTGGTTGGTGTGTATGCACCGAACTACATCGTCTCGGCGTCGCGGAGCGACCAGATGCGCAGGAACATGGCGTTTGTCACGATGCTGATGGTTCCAGCTGCGCCAGCCGGGTATTTGTATGGTGCGATTGTCGACGCAGTGAAACGCTCGGGGACGACGCTGATGGGCATGAATAGTGAAACGCTCGGGTATCGACTGAGCTTTGCGGCGTGTGCAGTGTTTATTCTGGCGGGCATTGTATTGGCGGTTTGTGCGTTACCAGCACGGCCGCGACCGGAAGAGGGACAAGGTGGTTCTCGGATGGAGTAGTTGGATTGCGACCAGTGATGGGGAATGTGTCTGATGACGCTCGCCCTCGCTGACGCTTCGGGTTTGTGAAGACTGTGCCCGTGGGCTGAACGGGATCATGGAGTGCGGTTAGACACAGACGGTATTGATCCACTGGGCTGACGGCCATAAGCTTCCGGCCGTATTGCAGGGACGCAGACGGGCACAGGGAAGGAACGGAGTTCAGCTGTATGGAGGGGCCACGACAGGTTGTTCATGGGCTGCCGTATCGGACCGAGATTGACGGTCTGCGGGCGGTCGCAGTTCTGGCTGTCGTGCTGTTCCATGCGAGGCTGGGGTGTCCGGGCGGGTTCGTCGGGGTCGATGTCTTTTTTGTGCTCTCGGGGTTTCTCATTACGTCGCTGATCTTGCGCGATCTTGAGTCCTCAAAGTTTCAACTGGTCGACTTCTGGGAGCGGCGGGTGCGGCGAATTGCCCCCGCGCTCACGGTCTGGGTGGCTGTGACACTGGCAGCTGGGTGGTTTCTGTATCTGCCCGATGATTATGCCCGGGCCGGTCAGTCGGTCGTGGCTCAGGGGCTTGTGCTGTCGAATATTTATCACGGCTGGAAGATCGATTACTTCACCCCGGCGACCGAAGCGTTTCCTCTTCTGCATACGTGGTCGCTGGCTGTGGAGGAGCAGTTCTACATTGTGCTTCCGTTGGTCCTGATGGGGATCCGTCGCTGGATGCCGGGGCGATTGCTGATGATCCTCACTGTGACGGGAATCGTATCCTTTGGGCTCGCGGTCTGGCTGACGGCGACTTATCCCCGAGTGTCGTTCTGGATCCTGCCAACCCGGGCGTGGGAGTTGATGCTCGGCTCAATTCTGGCGGCATGCCCGCGCTGGGGGTCGACTGCTTCTCGTGGAATCCGTGAAGTCGCGAGTTGGGTAGGTTTGGTTGCGATTCTTGTTTCGATTAGCTGGTTCGATGAGAAGGTCCCGTTCCCGGGCGTCGCGACTTTGCTACCGACACTGGGGACGTTTGCGTTTATCTGGGCCAATGCGGCGGGGCGGACATCGAGCGGAGCTGTGATGGCTTGGGCACCCTTTGTTTTCATTGGTAAGATCTCGTACTCCTACTATCTGATTCACTGGCCGGTGATCGCGTATGCCGACTACTGGTACCGCGATGAGATGACCTGGCCGGTACGGCTGGGGCTGATGCTGGCAGCCGGATTGCTGGCGGTGGTTTCGCTGTATGTGGTGGAAACGCCGATTCGGAAGGGACAGATCCTCGCAGCAAGAAGGCCGCTATTCGTGACGACGATTGTCACGACAGTGGCGATAATGGTCGCGGGATTCTGGGTCTTCCGCGAACAGGGTGTGCGTTCAAGGTTCGATGCAGAAGCCCAGAAGTTCCTTCCATCCGATCGTATGACTCAGTTTCCTGTGACGGCGATGAAGACCCCTGACATCGAGAAGGGGAAGCTCTGTGAGTTCGGAGATCCGACGGGGAAGTTGACTTGTCTGGCATGGGGCGACAGCCATGCGATGGCGATGATGCCGGTCCTGGATGATCTGTGCCACGAGCATGGCCTGAAGGGGCTGGCGGCTATGTACTCCAATACCCCGCCGCTCGTGGGTTACGTTTGTCCCAAGTGGCTGGGACTTGGTCCGAATAGCCCTAGATTCAACGCCGCCGTGATGAAGCAGGCGCTCGAACGCCGTGTCCGGATGGTCGTCATGACCGGTTCCTGGACGAAGTATGCCGATGATCCGCAATTTGGCCCCAGCCTGGAGGCGACGGTCTCTCAACTGACCCAGGCTGGGATTCGCGTGGTGATCGTGCGTGATGTTCCGATTCATACGAGCTACGTGCCGCGACTCCTGATCCGGGCGAAGTTCTGGGGCCAGGATGTGTCGCGGGTTGGTGTTCCGGTCGAGGAGCATCGACAGAAGAACAAAGTTGCGGACGAGTGGTTGACGAAGATGGCCGGGCCACTGGTGACGGTTCTGGATCCGACCGCGTTCCTGTCGGATCAGACGGGGCTGTGTCGTGCAGAGTTGGGTGGGTATGCGATGTACCGGGACGCGG
>CANJZR010000267.1 GCA_947479075.1 Planctomycetaceae bacterium | reverse complement strand
GTCTCGGCCAGATTCAACGGGACCAGGTGGAATTGTCTCAGCCGTTCCCACCAGTGATGCGGCACCGGCACGATCAGATCGGGTTTCCAACTTTCGATCTGATGCCCCCGCTGACGCCACAACAGCTGAGCGAGGCCGACCGTCATCGAATGTCCCGACCGCATCTTGGCCTGCAGGCACGCCGATTTGAGCCCCTCTCGATATGGCCCCAGAGAACATGCCGCCTCGAATGCAAAACGTTCGTCGCGGCAATGAACGCACCCTGCCGAGGCGTCAATATGTGGACCGACAGAAGCACTGCATCGAGCGCACTGCCGTCCCGCCAGTGCGGCACAGTTGGCCTCACAATCCGGGCAGAAGAGCGAGCCAGAGTCGCCGCTGGCCTCATGCTGTCCGCAGTACGGACAGAGCGTGGGAAAACAAAAATCGACGAGCGATCCCCAGGCTCGCATGAGCCGGGAGGGAGCGGCCACACCTTCGATTCCGGGGGGTGTCGCGGGCTCTCGCATGATCGCCCCTGCTCTGTGTTAGCGAGAACTGTAAGCGGACGCTTGAGTTGTGCATTCCGAGGTGAACGTGCGGGAGGTCATCACCTCACGCAGCGAATCTGCTGCCCGCTGCAAGGCGTCGCGATTCACATCGAGATGAGTACACGCCCGCAACCGCTGAGGGCCCAGCGGGATGACCATGACCTTGCGCCGGGCCAGCGTCTGGGCTACCTGATCCGCGGTCGCCACAGATGGATCGATCTCGAAGTAAACGAGATTGGTTTCAACCGCCGCAGGATCGATGATCACACCGGGAATCGTCGAGATCTCGCGGGCAAAGAACTGGGCGTTGTCGTGATCGACCTTCAGGCGGTCGAGATGGTTGTCCAGGGCATAGACACACGCGGCCGCCACAATCCCAGCTTGCCGCAGCGCCCCGCCAAAGATCTTGCGTGCGCGGCGGGCATGAAAGATGACCTCTTTTGAGCCGACGAGTATCGACCCCATCGGACACCCCAGCCCCTTGGAGAAGCAGATGGAGATGGTGTCACAGGTCTCCGCGACCTCTGCGGGCGTATAGCCCCCCGCCAGACACGCATTGAAGAATCGGGCTCCGTCCATATGCACCGACAGCCCGTGCGACTGGGCCCAATCGCGGATCTCCTGCAATTGCTTCAGTGGGTAAGCCACACCCCCGCCCAGATTCGCAGTGTTCTCCACGCAGACGAGACGCGTCGGTGTGAAGTGCTGGTTGATGGGTCGCCAGGCGGCCTGGAGCACGTCGGCGGACAGCATCCCGCGAGTGCCGCGGATCTTGCGACAACTGACGCCACCGAGGACGGCGGGGGCACCACCCTCATAATTGGCGATATGGCCCCCCTCTTCGATCAGCAACTCATCCCCGGTCCGGCATTGAGCCCACACGCCCATTTGGTTCGACTGGGTGCCGGAGCAGGCGAAGACAGCTGCCTCCTTGCCCAGCATCTGGCAGATGCGAGCCTCCAGATCGTTGACGGTCGGATCCTCACCGAGCATGTCATCGCCGCAAACCGCGTTGGCAATCGCCTGCCGCATGCCGGGAGTGGGCTGGGTGAACGTGTCGCTGCGGAGTTCGATGATCGACATGGGAGACAGTCTAAACGGTGTCTATCGAAATCCGAGACGCGAAATCCGATGGGCATCAGCCAGAAACGTCAGGTGGAGTGCAGAGACTACTTCGCCGACTTCTCTGATTCGGGAGTGGGGTGGGCAATGTCGGGCCAATACTTTTCGAAGTCAAACTTCGGGCTGTTGTCGAAGTCATGACACTTGAGGCAGACCTTCTTTTCGGCATTAGCCTTCGAGACATGGACTGCCTTACGGCTGGCTGCTACAGCTGTGGAGGGAGCCCCGCCTTTGGCCTTCAGTTCCTTTTCCAGCTTCACGTGCTCACTGCCCGGCCCGTGGCAGTTCTCGCACTGATTACCCAGCAGGTGCGGAGTGGTCTTTTCGTCAATGAATCCGTCGGTGTACGGAATCGCGCCGCTGGCATCCCAACCGGTCGCGTGGCAGCACAGACATTCCGGGTCGTAGGTGCGGTCGATCCATTCCCCCTTCTCTTCGGGGCGTCCATCAAGCAGCGAAGCCGTGGCGTTGGCGTGATTCGACCCCTCCCAGACTTCGTACGCTGAGGCATGGCATTCAGCACAGGCCTTGGCTCCCACGAACTGATGGCCGCTTTCATGAGGGAATGTAAACGCCCGAACTTCGGATCCGGGAGTGAGCCATTCTTCTTTCAAACGGTCCTGATATTCCTGCATCAGCTTGCGAATGGCGGGGTCCCGCTTGAACCGATCCTGGTCGAGTTCCACTCGCTCAAACCTCATGGGCGTTTTCTCTCCGGGGTAGAAGCCGACCAGATTGACGTGCTTTCCTTTCATCCCGCTGACGAAGAACAGCGTATCCCCGATCATTTCGTATTCCTCACCGGGATCATCCGCCCCTCCCGCCGAGACAACGACATTGAACTCCGGAAACTTTTGGGCGGTTGCACGACTCGCTTCGGACGAGTCATAGGACATCAGCACCATTGCATCGGGGTTCTCTTTTTTCATGGCGGCAATCACCGGTGGCAACGCGACGGCGGGATCAGCGATCGTCAGTTCATCCTTGCTGATCAGCGAGACCTCGTTCTTGAATTCGTTCCCGAAAATTGAGGTCACCGCGACCTTCTTGCCGCCGATGTCCAGAATGCGATAGGCCTGAGGCGTGCCCAGGTCAGTCGAGCCCAGCAGGACCACGTTGGCCGCCACGAAAGGCATGTCAAACCCCTCCTGGACATTGCGTTCAGAATAGACACTGAACAGCTTAATGGGAGTCAACTGGAGCTCTTCTGTGCCCAGCCCCAGCCCGCGGTACCCCATGCCGTTCAAGGCGTCCAGGATCATGTTGAACTTCAACACCGACTGGTGTCGGGTCACTCTCTCGTAGTTCAAAGTCCCCCCGGTCTCCACCGCCAGTACGGGCCACTTCTTGTCTTCGCGAAGCTGTCGAAACAGATCAGATCGTCGTGCCAGCCCCCCGGATTGTCGCGGGGAACAACCGCAGGGCTCGATATAACCGTGCATCTGTCCGGTGATCGCCAGCACGAATGCAGGCTGGGGCCAGTCTTTGACGATTGGCTGGGCCTTGGAATCGAGCGAATTCTTCTTCGCCACCGAGGCCGCCGGACTGGTTGGCTCTGGAGCCTTCCGTGGCGTGGGAGTCGCCTTTGAAGGAGCCTTGGATTTGGGCGAGGCATCCTGAGCGATCGCCACCGAAGGAGCCGACGAGAAATGACTCAGGAAAGCGAGAGTCCCAGCCACAGCAATCAGAACGATGACCGCCACCAGGGCGACTTTGCCGGTTCGGAGGCGGCGGGGTAACACATCCGTGTGGAATCGATCCATCGTTAGACTCGCAGGTCAGGTATTGCGGAAGAGGCTCTACGGTTCGGAAGACCGGTCAGGCAGAAGACGCCATGCTACTGCACGATGTATTTGGCCTTGAACAGGATCTCCGGAACTTTGGGATGGTTGGTTTTGATCATCAAATCGTCGGGAGCATTGACCGAGAAGACCGTCCCCACAACTGCACCGGGTTTGGCCTCGATGGTGAGCTCATATCGTTCTTTCTCCGCCCCGTCCTGTGACTTCTTCGCGAGAGTCGCCGACAGGAGGTTCGATTTGGAGACGACCTCCGTGATCTTCAGTTCCTCACCAAACGGAGCGAGGAACATGAACAACCGGGTCTTCTTGCCCTCTGCCGATTTGAAACGCTTGAGGTCAATCAGCGACATAGATGCCTGATAGTCAGGACCATGGATGGCAATCGGCCCGGCACGATTGCCGAAGACATCAATCTTGTGCTCGGTGGCAATACAGTTCTTGAGTTTGAGCTTGAGCCAGCCACTGAACGGCCCCACTTGCCCGTTGGGAGCGATCTTCACGTTCACGGCGAACGACTTGATCGGGGATTGCAGGGCGCCTTCCACCTGGGGAAAGTTCGACGCATCTTCCGGAGACCACGTCGCTGAGATGTGTTCCGGATCGCTCGATTCACACGACTCAATCTCCATATCCTTGTAGCTCACTGTGGCAAAATGTCCGCTGGTCTCAAAATCCTTGTCCCAGGGAATTTCGCCAAGAATATAGACGCGAGGGGAGGCCCCCGGATCTTCAAAGACCTTTCCCTCGACCGACAATGTGATTTGTGGATTCTCGGGATCGTTCGTCCAGATGACCGCGTTCTTGTAGAACTCTTCGGCAGTCTCCTCGGGCTTCCAGGTCAGCTTGATCGACAACGACTCACCGGGCTTCACCTCCTGATCGGGCACATCGGGCATTGTGCACTTGCACATGAGCGGCCCCTTCGCCAGTTTCAGCGGACCATCGCCTTCATTCTTAAAGACGAACTCATGTGAACGGTCTTCGCCCAGTGGCATGGCTCCAAACTTAAAGTTGACTTCTGGAACGGAAACCTTGGACTTCGGGCCCTCAACAACCGTTGGAAACGGGTTCTCTCGATACACGCCATTCACGGGAACGGGTGCTGCCGAGGTTGTGCTTACGGGCTTCGCCTTCGCGGCACGAGCCACCAGAAACGCAGTGCCCCCCACTGCGAGTACCAGTGCCAAGAATGCTCCCAGCATGGACTTCATATTCATGACGACACCTTGCAATCATCGAACAACAGGGATCAAGAATGTTCAGAGACTCTGTCAGAATAGCATCTTCGGTACAGAACCGAGTTCCCCCATTCTAAGCGTCGCAGAGTTTTGGTCAAACCGGTGTTTCCCGGCAGCAAAGTCTTGTCAGACCTGAGTTTGTCGTTCAGACTGAATTGCGCAATACCAGTACCATCAGTTTCCCCCGCGCGGCATGGAGATCAGAGATGAGGATTCAAGATCCATCTCACTCGTCGCATTCCGGGAAAGCACAGCTGCTCACGAGTCCAAACCGTTCGGGTTTTACGCTTTTGGAGCTGTTGCTCGTGCTGGGCGTGCTGGGCGTCATCGCTTCGCTCAGCTGGCCGCGCATGATGCGCTACGTTCAAGAGAACGCCCTGAAGCAGAATGTGGAAACGGTCCGCCGGGAGCTGGCATCGACTCGCATCCATGCGATTGAAAGCGGCCTGACCTACCAGTTCCGCTACGAGCCCGGTGGCCAGCTGTTCCTGGTCTTTCCCTTTGAGCGTCCATCGGTCCCCGAGTCCGAGGGAGCTGGCACCACAGGCTCATCCGGACAGCCAGCCCCCCCTCCCAAGGTCAAAACTGTCGAGGGGCGGATCTCAGCCGATTTCCGGTTCGAGACTCCGAGCAATGCCACCGGGCAGACGACTGGAGGTCAACGCCTGAGTGATCAGTGGCTATCACTCCTCAAGAACGGAGCCCAGTACACGCAAACGACCTGGTCGCCTCCTGTCCTCTTTCGCCCGAACGGCGAGTCCCAGGACAGTCAACTGGTCGTCAAGGACAAGTCTGGCAACACCATCAAGCTGACGGTTCGTGGCCTAACCGGTGGCGTGCGGGTCGAACCGCTGCAGCGTCCGGAGGTGAGACCATGAGACGGCCTCCTCGCCTTTCTTCGGGTCCCGTCACAGCTGTTCTTCGATCAAGGAACCGACGCTCTCCACTTCACCCGCGATCCGGCATGACACTGCTGGAGGTCGTCATCGCACTCGCCCTCTTTCTGGCAGCGATGTCAGCGATTGCTGAGATCCTGCGCATGGGCAGCGATTCGTCGGTCAAAGCCCAGTTGCAGGCAGAAGCGGCCCTCCTGGGCGAGTCAAAACTCAACGAGGTCGTGGCTGGCATCGTCCCATTGACGTCGGTGCAGTCACAGGCTTT
>CANJZR010000266.1 GCA_947479075.1 Planctomycetaceae bacterium | reverse complement strand
GGGATGCGACTGCTGGCCATCCCGACGCGGACCCAGCTGGAGCGAATTCTCAAATACGTGCTGGACGAAGAGGAATTCCTCTCGCCGTTCGGGATTCGGTCCCTCTCAAAGTATCACGCGGAACATCCGTTTGTGTTCCATGTGAACGGGACTGAGATGAAAGTGCAGTATGTTCCCGGCGAATCGGACAGCGGGATGTTCGGCGGCAACAGCAACTGGCGCGGGCCGGTGTGGTTCCCGCTGAACTACATCCTGATCGAGGCGTTTGAACGCTATCACCAGTTCTATGGCGATGACCTGCTGGTCGAGTGTCCGACGGGCTCGGGAGTCATGATGAACCTGAAGCAGGTGGCCGACGAACTCCGCCGCCGCCTGTCGCGACTCTTCCTCGCCGACGAGACGGGCGACCGTCCCTGCTACGCGCGCGGCGACCGCTTCGTGAACGATCCCAACTGGTGCAATCTCGTCCTGTTCTACGAATACTTCCACGGCGACACCGGCCGCGGCCTGGGCGCCAGCCATCAGACCGGCTGGACAGCGCTGATCGCTCCGATCCTGGAGCAGGTTGCGAGAGAAAGGGCGAAGCGAGCGGGGGAGGTATAGAGTCGTGGTCAGCCTCGAACTGACGTTATCCGAACATGTGTGACTTAGCGCTTTGCGATATCGCAAGAACAGCTGGGTGTTTCAGGCGGCGTTCGGCGGAAATCGCATGATACCGCTCGCGGATCGAGGGGATTTCGCCGATGAGTTCAACTTCATACTGTCGACAGATCTCCTCGCGAATGACGAATGGAGCTGCAAAGAGCCCTTCACCCGCCTGGCCAAACACCTTTAGCAGCGCGCTGTCGTCGAACTCCGCTCGAATCAGCGGCTTGAGGTTCTCATCATCGAGCCAGGTGTCGATGGCACGGCGTAATGGAGACGCCCCGTGTTGAAGGAGCAGGGGAGCCCCGTCAAGAGATTGTGGAAAGCGAGGACGATACTTCCGGGCGAGCATCTTGACACCGAACAGACCGATGGTGGATTCACCAAGTTGGTGATTGAACGCTCGTATCCTCATCGTCCCGGTGACCGGGGATTCTGACAACACTAAATCGAGATTGTGCAGAGCCAACTCGCCCAGAAGTTTCTCCAGCGAATCCTCAACGCAAATCAATTGCAATGGCTCAGGCATGCGCAGAGCAGGCTCGAGCAGACTTTTGGCAATCATCTTTGGCAGAGAATCTACGATTCCAACGGCGAAGCGAATCGGCTTCCCCGTCGGACGTCCTTTGATTGTGTCGAGCATCTCACCGCCCAGTGAGAAGATCTCATCCGCGTACCGATAGACAGTTTTTCCGATCTCTGTGAGTTCCAGCTTGCGTCCAGATTTCTGAAACAGCTTGACACTCAGTGCAGACTCCAGTTGTCGCAGCTGAGTGCTGATGGCGGGCTGACCCAGATGGAGTTTTTCACAGGCCCGGGCAATCGTCCCTTCCCGGGCGACAGTCCAGAAGTACATCAGGTGATGGTAGTTGACCCAGTCCATGCCTGGATGATACATCGATATTATCAATGAGACAACGAATATAATTCGATTATTCAAATAGTACGGAATGGAATAGAGTCATCACATGCGTGGTCGAGCTGATATCGAAACCATTGGAGAACGCCATGGACCTGTTCGCTTCTTACGAGGCTCGTCGTGACTGTGCGATCCGAGCGGATCGAGAAATATCTGTTGACGGGGCGGAGCCATCGAGTCGTCGGTTGGATCGAGTGATTCTGGCCATCGAGTCTTTGACGGAGATTCTGCACGACCGATACGGGATCGGCCTCGATGAGATCCTGGAACGGATGGACGAGATCGACCTGCGGGATGGAAGGCTGGACGGACGATTGGCCGTGGGGGTGATTTCGTGCCCCGCATGTGATCGTCCAAACAGTCGGCTCGCGAAGAGGTGCGTTTACTGTGGCCACCGGCATCACACTCCGCTTTTCGAGGGCTGAGAGACGGCTCTGAGAGCCATCGCACGTGAGTACTGATGCTCGTCATCAGAAAAGGCCTTCAGACAACATGGATGAACCAGGTGTGTCTGTTGCCATATCAACTGTCCCTGATCGCTTCACTCAAGATCGGAAATTCATCATGCAGATCGACATCGTTCATCGCAATGTCCGTGTCACCCAAGAGCAGAAGGAGTGGATTCAGCGGCGAATCCACTTTGCCCTGAGTCGATTCGCGAGACGAATCCGCCGAGTCACGCTCGTCTTCAGTGACATTAACGGAGCTCGGGGGGGCGTCGATAAGAAGTGCCGATTCGTCGTCATGTTGAGCCCCCATGGAGAGATCATGATCGACGAAACAGCCGTCAATATTGAAGCGGCCGTTGCAGCCATCTCTGATCGAGTGGCTCGTGCCATCTCCCGGACTCTGGAGCGACGGAATGACATGAATGTGCCACGAGAGCAGACCATCAAGTCCGAGTATGGTTCAACAGCCTTGTGATTCATTGATGGCTGATCGGCAGCCAACGCGTGGGGCAGCGGGGATTGACCACCCCGCGGTCACCCCCGTCTGCTTCACGTCAGGCTGGCGCGATCTCGACCCGTTCCTGAAGATATGAGAGCTAGGTAACTCCGTGGAAACCACAGTTTGGGCTTGGATTGGTTTTAACGTATTCATCCTCGCCATGCTGGCGTTGGATCTGGGGGTGTTTCATCGGCATTCACACGTTGTGAAACTCAAAGAAGCCCTGGTCTGGAGTGTTGTCTGGGTCTTGCTTGCGATGGTGTTTGCCATCGGGTTGTGGAAATTGTCCGACCCGCAAAGGTCATTAGAGTTCCTGACGGGCTATCTGATTGAAAAGTCTCTGAGTGTCGACAACGTATTTGTCTTTGCCGTGCTGTTTGCATCGATGAGAGTCCCCAAGCACTGCGAGCACAAGATTCTGTTCTGGGGCGTCTTCGGTGCATTGCTGATGAGAGCAGGGATGATCTTTGCTGGCGTGGCACTGATCGAAAGGTTCCACTGGTTGATTTACTTGTTTGGGGCTTTTCTGATCTTCACAGGAATCCGGCTTCTGCGTCCTCGCCCTGGAGTCGTCGATGCTCAGTCACACTGGGTGGTGCGGCTGTTTCGGTCAATGTTTCGTGTAACACCGGACTATGTCGACGATCGATTCATCGTTCATCGCGAGGGAAGACGATGGGCCACTCCACTTCTTCTTGTGCTTGTTCTCGTCGAAGTAACGGACTTGATCTTTGCCGTGGATTCGATCCCGGCAATTCTGGCTGTCTCTAAGGACTCGTTCGTTGTCTACACATCAAATGTGTTTGCGATGCTCGGGCTGAGATCGTTGTACTTCGCTCTCTCGGGCATGATGGACAAATTCAGTCACCTGAAATACGGGTTGGCAGCGGTCCTGGTATTTGTCGGAATCAAAATGTTGGCGGTCGATGTCGCTCCGATCCCGATCACACTGAGTCTGTTTGTGATTGCATCGATTCTCGGAACCTCCGTGGCATGGTCACTCTGGAGGCCAAGCGTGAGTGTCGTGGTGCCTGCAGACACTACAGCAAGCTTTCATCGTTCGTGACGAACCATTATTTGGTGTCTCCCGCCGCTCTCCGAACAGGGTAGCGAGCTGACGGTATCGGTTTTCTTGCTGCGGGGGAGCTTCGGGTAATGTCGACTGACAGGAGAATCGAGTTCGGGCTTCGAGTGATCGACGTGAGAAGCCATTGCCATCTCTGGTTGTCCGGCCGGATCGATCTCAAGGGGATCACTTGCAGCGTGTTCCTCCCCCAATGCTCTCAGCTGCAGATTGCAGGATGTCGTTGGAGAGCTGGGGATCATTCACGGCTCTGGCCAGGACGAGGGCGCCGACCAGAGTGGACCAGGTGGTGAGAGATTTCTGGTATCGATCTTCGGCTGATTTGAAGCCCAACTTGTCTGCCAGCACCTGGACGAGCTTCCGCAAGCCATCCGTGAACGCCTGCCGAATAGACTTGGGCTGCCGCGCCGCATCGATGGCCCAGCTGGCGAGCGGGCATCCGGTTCCCGAGTTGCGGCGGTGGCGGTCAGTCAGGTAGCGATTCGCGATCGCAGCCAGTGGCTGGCCTGGGCTGCTCTCCAGTTCCTTCAGCCAGAGTGATTCCTTCTCGGAGAATGCGCGAGAGCAGGCCTCGGTCATGAGGTCTTCTTTCGACGAGAAATGTCCGTACAGGCCGCCATGCGTGAATCCGGCAGCAGCCATCAGGTCCGCCACGCCGATTCCGTCGAAGCCCCGTTCTCGGAAGAGCCGGGCGGCGGTATCCAGAATCTGTTCGCGGTGTCTAACGGCTTGTTCTCGGCTGACTTTCATCGGATTCTCTGCTTCCTGGCTGGAGGCTCCCGCTTGACAGGTGGCGCGGTGTTCAGCATTATTCTATTGATTGTGACCGTAATCATAAATGCGGGCAAGCGGACGCATCAAGGGCAACGCGCGAATGCCTTTCCACGTCATGCATGTCACCAAAGGATCGACTTGATGTCTAAGAAACTCGCTGGGAAAGTGGCCATTGTCACCGGGGCATCCAAGGGGATTGGAGCTGCAATTGCCAAGGCACTGGCAGCGGAAGGCGCAGCTGTGGTCGTCAACTACGCGAGTAGTCGTGAAGGTGCGGATCGCGTCGTGGCAGAGATCGCTCAGGCGGGGGGAAGCGCTGCGGCCATTCAAGGTGATGTCTCCAAGCTGTCTGACATTCAGCGACTGATTACCGAGACCGTTCAACGGTTTAAGAAGATCGACATTCTGGTCAATAACGCCGGGATTTACCTGGCTTCCAATCTGGGTGAGATCACCGAGGAGCACTTTCATCGGCAGTTCAATCTCAACGTGCTGGGGCTGATCCTGGTGACTCAGGAGGCCATCAAGCACATGCCGGAAAGTGGTGGCGTGATCATCAATACCAGTTCCGTCGTCAGCACGCTTTCGCCTCCGGGGATGGCGGTCTACAACGCCACGAAGTCGGCGGTGGATAATATCACGCGGACATTTGCGAAGGAGTTGGCAGATCGGAATATCCGGGTGAACTCCGTGAACCCCGGATTGATCGCGACCGAGGGGACGCATGCCATCGGGCTGGTTCAGGAAGGCGTCGAAGCGCCTCCCTCCCTGGGACGAGTCGGCGAACCGGGGCATATCGCCTCCGGAGTTGTGTTCCTGGCCTCTGACGATTCGATCTGGATGACGGGCCAGACGCTCTATCTCACGGGGTCGGCGGGTTGATCTCGCTCAGAAGTTGAACCGATTTGTCTTGTCCAATGGAGAACCTTGGCTCCCCCTGCCGAGGTCTGTGCCACTGCGCTCGCAACTGATACAGACACAGCGAATTAACCTGGAGGCGATGCGATGTCGACATTGTTGGCTTGGTACACATTGATTCACGTGATCATCAGTCTGGTGGCCATCGTGACCGGCTTCCTGGTGATTAATGACATGCTGAATGGTCGGGAGTCGCGGTGCATCACGATGTCCTTTCTCGTGATGACCGTCCTGACAAACGCGACTGGCTTCGGCTTTCCCATCGAGCGAATTCTTCCGGCACATTTCCTTGCAGGGATTTCATTGCTGGCCTTAGGGCTGGCCATCTATGGCCGATATTTCCAAAACCTCGCCGGAAAGTGGAGGGTGACATACGTCCTGGCTGCGGTCTTTGCGCAGTATATCGATGTCTTTGTCCTGATCGTGCAAGGCTTCCTCAAGTTCCCGGCGCTGCATGGTCTGGCCCCCACGCAAAGTGAACCGCCGTTTGCGGCGGTTCAAGGTGTGAATCTCGTGGCCTTTGTCGTCATGGGAGCTCTTGCTGTACGGCGGTTTCGCCCTGCGGAACACACCATCTC
>CANJZR010000265.1 GCA_947479075.1 Planctomycetaceae bacterium | reverse complement strand
TGGCGAGGGGGGTGAGGGAGTCGCAGCGGGCTTCTCGGAACTCTGCACCGATGCAGCGGCCCCAGCAGGCGGTGACCAGGTGCGATAGTCATAACTGTCGCGGTACCGCTGGAAACTCGGCCCGGGTCCCACGATCAGTGGATCGATCCCCGTCTTGCGTCTCAGCAAGTGTACTGATGACGACGGGGCGAATTCGTAATCTTCACCCTTCACCACATGGTTGAAGCCTCCTACCGTTCGCCGGGCTGCAAACGGAATGGCCTTGGATGATCCGTTCGCGTCCCCGCCACCCCAGAACGTGCTGAAGCTCTTGGCGTCCTTCACCGTAGAGATCGGTTTTGCGGCATGCCCGATCCAGCGTTTGATATCGTAAATGTTATCGCTGCCCTTCCAGGTCAGCCCCTGATGTCCGGTCGACGAGGGCAACATGTTTTGCCCCAGCCATTCACTCTGATAGGCAACCCCGTGGCTTTCGATATCCAGTCCGCCTTTCAGGTCTTTGCAGAAGAAGACATCCTGGGCCTGCACGGCACATCGATTCAACGTCAGGAGACATTTGCCTCCCTCCGCCTTCTCACCGTCCAGAATCTTGAATCCGATGTTGCTGAAGACAATGCAGTTATTCAGGGTCACCTGCTGCTCTCCCGTCACCAGAACCTCGACGCCCGCGCGGCCACCGATTAACTGAGAATTCTGCAGAGTCACTGATCCCGGACCTGCGACCTGGACCGGTGCCATGCCCTGCTTATTGCCTTCGGAAATCGAGCAGTTCAGAACGCGGAGCGAGCCACCAGAGGCAACGACAGCCGCCCACGGAACTTTGACACCCAGATCAGGTGCATCCATCTGGATGTCCAGCCCCTCAAGCGTCAGTGTCCCCTGGGTGACACGCAGCATATGCCGAGTTTCCGGACTGTCTTGAGGCCGCGAACGCCGCCCGTCTGGATCGAACCCCACGTCGTAGTTCAGGATGGGCTGATATCCATAGCCCGCCTCCAACGTGAGGTCGCGATCGATGTCGATATGGGATAGCTGGAAGGGACCCGCACCATCGATCCGAATCCGGTCACCTGCGCTGGCGGCTTTGATCGCGGCATCCAGCGTTTTGAACCGAGGCTGTCCCGGCTGGGACACAATCTGGAACTGGTCTGCCTGCTCCCCCTGGAGTAGTCGCGAAATGTCGCTTCCCAGGTTCGCTTTGCGCAGAAACAACAGAGCAAACGATGTGTCGGCGAGATCGCCAGTCAGTCCATAGGATGTTGACTCCGCACTTGGGGTCAATGTGCCTTCACCGAACTTCTTCGGCGTCTTGTCATCAGAGGACTTTGGGGCAGTTCCCCAGGAGCCCTTTTCTGACTGGCTCTTCACCAGAGCTGCTGCTCCGAGTTCAAACCAGTTCGTGTCTCCGAATTTTTCCATCCCGAGAACAACACCCAGTCGCTCCTCCGACCAGAAGAAATGCGGAGGGCTGGATGAGTCGATCTTGGCTGCGTACTTGGTGGCGATCTTCAGCCCATCGGCAAACGATGGGTCCTCCAGCAGCGATTGTTCGGCCGGAGACTCACCGGGTTTGATGCCTGCCTTCGGCGGATTGGCCTTCTTGTGTTGCACATCCGCAGCCCGCGCCACCGCCAGACAATACAACCCGGCAAAGGTCATTGCGGGATCGGAGGGCTGATAATCCTTGGGAGCTGTCGAGATCGCGGGAGTGGCATTTGAGTCATCTCCTCGGCCCAGGCCAAAGCCTCCCTTATTGAACGCGGACTCTTCAGCAGGCGCATCCTCGTCGTCTTTCCCGGTCTTGCTGCGTGACTTCTTCTTCGGCTTCTCGGCCTTCTTCTTCGCGGTCGATTTGGCGTCGACTTCCTTGGCCCCTGCGGCCGCCAGCTGGGCCTCTCGCTTCTTCTGCTCTTCCACAGGGAGCAGCTTCGTCCACTCCTCACACAGAATGGGCCACCCGCCATCTTCCCGCTGTGTCTCGGCAAAGCGGTCGCTGACCTGACTCATCGTCTCTCGAATATCAACGCCCCAGGAACTCGCCGCCCACAGTCCCAGCACTGCGAATTGAGTTGAGACATTGTCACCCACCCCAGCTTGCGGTTTGGGGCGTTCCTCCGGGTTTGAAAGAATGCTGGCGGTCACATGCGGACAGGTCGTCCCCCAGCCACCTTCGACATTCTGTCCCGCGATCAATCGAGCGGCCAGCTCCCGGACTTCCGGACGGCTGTCACGTCCCCCGACTCGCGTCATGAATAAAATCGCCATGGCGATATCACAGGTCCCGTCCGCCTCATCCATTTCCTTTTTGATGTAGCGTTGGGCCTTCTCGACCACCTCGTCTGAGACCGGCACGCCATTCTCAATCAACGCCAGCGCACACAGGGCGGTAATCCCCACATCATGGTCTGCGAGCGACCAGCTCCCGTCCTCGTACTGTTCCGCCTTCAGGAACTCAACCCCTTTGAGTCGCGCCTGGTCCACCGGAGGCGAGGTCTGTGCTTGAGCGGAAGCTGTGATCAGGCCAAGGGCCAGAGCAAACGCCAACAGTAATCGGTGCCAGCTGAGCATGAGCCACCTTCCCTGTTGAGAATAGGGATGTGAGGAAACCAACCATCGCTACAAATCTGATTCTGCGATGGCGAAATTCAGAGATCTTTAATCATGCCAACCCCGTCCGATGTTGTCGACCCACCGCGATTCCGATCGAGCCCGAGAGACGTGGACCAAAAGAAAAACGCCTCGCAAATGCGAGGCGTTTCCCGTTGAGTTCTCTCGAAGAGAGCTGGCTGTTAGCGGTCGCCGCGATCACGACCGCGTTCGTAGCGATCACCGCCACGGTCACGATCAGGAGCCGGTCCGCGATCCCGGTCGGAAGATGGACCACGGTCACGTTCGTAGCGATCACCGCCACGGTCGCGATCAGGAGCTGGTCCGCGATCCCGATCGGAAGATGGTCCCCGATCGCGGTCGCCACCGCGATCAGCGGATGGTCCACGGTCACGTTCGTAGCGATCGCCGCCACGGTCACGATCAGGAGCTGGTCCGCGATCCCGGTCGGAAGATGGTCCCCGATCGCGATCAGCGGATGGACCACGGTCGCGGTCGCCACCACGATCACGGTCGCCGCCGCCACGTGGGCCGCGATCATCACGATCATCGCGACGAGGAGGACGATCGCCGCCACGGTCTTCACGAGGAGGCCGCTCGCTGCGTTCTGGACGCTCGGCACGTTCCGGTCGCCCTTCGCCATCCGCTGCTGGAGCTGGCTCGGTTGGACCGCCGTTGCGCTCGATCAGCACAGCCTTGTGCGACAGCTTGACGCGGTTCTGATCATCGACAGCGATGACCTTCACTTCGAGCTTGTCGCCGATCTTGCAGATATCGCCGACCGACTTCACGAAGCCTTCGGCCAGTTCGCTGATGTGGCACAGGCCGTCCTTACCGGGAGCGATCTCGATGAAGGCACCGAAGTCCTTGATCGAGCTGACGGTCCCGTTGTAGATGCGACCCACCTTGATCTCTTCGGCGATGGCTTCGACGCGGGCGAGAGCGTCTTCACAACCGACCTTATCGGTACCAGAGATCAGCACCTTGCCGTCGTCGGTCACGTCGATCTGCGACTTGGTCTGCTCCTGGATCGCGCGGATGTTCTTTCCGCCGGGGCCAATCAACAGGCCGATCTTTTCGGGATCGATCTTCGTCTGCAGGATACGTGGCGCGAAATCGGAGATCTCACCACGGGGCCGACGGATCGCACTGAGCATCATCCGCAGCAGTTCGAGACGGGCGTCCCGGGCCGCTGCGAGCGTGCCGCGAATGATCTCTTCGTTGATGCCGTCGATCTTCAGGTCGAGCTGAATCCCGGTGATCCCCTTCTGGGAACCGGCCACCTTGAAGTCCATATCGCCGAAGTGATCTTCGTCGCCGATGATGTCGGTCAGCAGCACGTACTTGCTGCCTTCCTTGACCAGACCGATCGAGATTCCAGCCACGGGCTGCTGAATCGGAACACCGGCATCCATCAGACCGAGGGTTCCGCTGCAGACGGAGGCCATCGAGCTGGAACCGTTCGACTCGGTGATGTCGGAGATCAGGCGGATCGTGTACGGGAAGACTTCGGACTTCGGCAGCACCCACTGCAGCGAACGCTCAGCGAGAGCTCCGTGACCGAGTTCACGACGACCTGGTCCACGAATCGGCTTGCACTCACCGACCGAGTAGGACGGGAAGTTGTAATCAAGCATGAACGGCTTGGCGAATTCGCCGAACAGTCCATCGGACTTCTGCTGATCACGAACCGTACCCAGCACGGCCGTACAGAGCGACTGCGTTTCACCGCGGGTGAAGACAGCCGAACCGTGGACGCGGGGCAGAACGCCGACCTGGCAATCGACTGCACGCAGAGTCGTCAGTGAACGACCGTCGAGACGCTTGCCCGAGAGGGTCAGGTCGCGGCAGGCCTGGTGATCGACTGCGGAAACCGCATCCTTCAGCTGAGCGAGCGTCCGGCCATCGGCCAGCTCAGTCGCTCCATTGGGGAAGTACTTGTCGACGAGGGCCTGCTTGACCGCGCTCGCAGCAGCAGAGCGTTCCTTCTTCTTGGGGTTGAAGCGAGCATCGCACAGGCTCTGGTACGCTTCGGCTTTGACCTGATCCAGGAAGGGGTTCTTGACGGCTGCCTTGTAGGGCACCTTTTCCTTGCCACCCTTTTCGGCGAGTTCGAGCTGCATTTCGCACAACTCGACGATCGCTTTGTGACCGAACATGAGGGCATCAGCCATCAGGTCTTCGGGCAGCTGATCGGCGAAGCCTTCGATCATGAGGATCGATTCACGGCTACCGGCGACGATCAGGTCCAGACGGGACGTGGCGATCTGCTGCACGGTCGGGAACAGCACGAACTCGTCATTGATCAGACCGACGCGAACACCAGCGATCGGGCCAGCGAACGGCAGCGGAGACACAGTCAGTGCCGCACTACCACCGGTGATCGACCAGACATCGGGATCATTCACGCCATCGCACGCCAGGACGTTGGCCATCACCTGAACTTCGTCGATGTAACCTTCCGGGAACAACGGACGAATCGGACGGTCGGTCAGACGGGAAGTCAGAACTTCCTTCAGCGTTGGGCGGCCTTCCCGCTTGAGGTATCCACCGGGGAACTTGCCCGCAGCTGCGAGACGCTCGCGGTAATCGCAAGTCAGAGGAAAGAAATCGGTACCTGGCCGCGAGGGGCCGTTCTGTGCAGCAACAAAAACAGCCGTCTCACCAAACTGGACGAGGACGGCTCCGCTGGCCTGCTTGGCCCATTCACCTGTCGTAATTGAGAGCGTACGACCCGCGATTTCACGTTGAACAGAGACCTTCACTGGGACAACCTTTTAACAACGAAGAAAACAATCGACTTGGACAAAAAACCTGCCACGACCGACCCGACACCAACACCAACGCCGACTCAACTCACGACAGACGGGGTGGAAAGCCGAACGAATCCACCACAGACTGTTTACCTGCATTCAGGTCTGCCAAAATGCCCACACGGGGTGAAGCCACTCGCTCCACCCCTGGCATAAACCCAAATGGGATAAACACAAACAACGCGGCTGCGATTACTTACGCAGCCCCAACTTGCCGATCAGCTCTACGTAGCTCGCCGGCTTCACCCGACGCAGATACTCCAGCAGGCTGCGGCGTTTACTCACCATCTGCAGCAGACCGCGACGGCCTGCATGGTCCTTGACCTGACGCTTGAGATGCTGCGTCAACTCATTGATTCGATTCGTCAGCACCGCGACCTGGACTTCGGGAGAGCCCGTATCCTTTTCATCGCGACGGAACTCTTGAATCACCTGGGACTTACGCTCTGGGGTAATGGACAC
>CANJZR010000264.1 GCA_947479075.1 Planctomycetaceae bacterium | reverse complement strand
GGGATTTCACATCGTCTACATGAGTGTCCCGAACATGCTCGGCTCCCCCACAGCTGTGCAGCACTGGAACAAGTTCTACGCCGAATTGACTGGCAAGTACGGCTTTGCCCGCAAGGTCGCACTCGTCGGTCTGAGCCGTGGTGGCCTCTACTGCTACAACTGGGCCATCGCCAATCCCGACATGGTCGCATGTCTCTACGGAGACGCCCCCGTGTGCGACTTTAAGAGCTGGCCCGGTGGCCAGGGAGAAGGGAAGGGGAGTCCCGGTGACTGGAAGCTCGTCCTCGACACCTACCATCTCCCCGACGAAGCCGCTGCTCTCAAGTATCCCGGCAATCCGGTCGACAATCTGGCCCCGCTGGCGAAGGCGAAAGTCCCGCTGCTGCATGTTTATGGTGATGCCGACGATGTTGTCCCGTGGAAAGAAAACACTGGACTGATCGCCGATCGCTACAAAGCCCTTGGCGGCGACATCACCCTCATCGCCAAGCCCGGTGTCGGCCACCACCCGCACGGACTGGAAGACTCCACGCCCATCGTGGAGTTCATTGAAAAGCACTCGAGGCCATAGTGTGCAACTGACTCACCGTCGAATGAACTGATCCCGACGCACGCAATAACTAAGCGGGACTGGACAACTCTCCCTCTCACTGTTCAACTTCCTGCGTCTCGGCCTCCCATCCGCCGACCGAGATCTTCACGACAGTCGTCACGAGTCAGCGATGAATTCTCCTTCACAATCGGCACCACAGATCACGCTGACGCCGGTTCCGTGCCCCCTCTGTGATTGCACAGAGTCGACCCGGCTGCTTGTCGTTCCTGACTGGTACTGTGGACTCCAGGGGAGCGAAGACTTCGCCATCGTCCGCTGCAACTCTTGCAGCCACGTCTACATGAATCCGGCTCCAACGCCCGATTCGATCCCGGCGTGTTACCCGGATGGCTACGCGCCTCACCAGTCGACAGCCGAAGTCGAATCGATTCCCTCGATACCTGCTGCGGCAACGGCTCCTGCGAAGGAAGCCAAATCCCCCTGGTATCTTTCAACGTTCGTGCGATCGATTCCCGGCCTGAGAAGCCTGTACTACTGGCTAACCGATACGCGAAGCCAGCCGGTGCCTTCCGGACCGGGACAGGGCAGGAGGTCTCTTGAGATCGGCTGTGGAGCAGGAAACTACCTGGTCGCACTCAGAGATGCAGGGTGGCACCCCGAGGGACTGGATCTCGTTGCAGCGGCCGTTGAGGTTTCACGCACCCGAGGGTTCGCAGTCCACCACGGTCTGCTCGAATCGTATCCCGCGAGGGATGGAACGTATGACGGAGTCTTCGCCTGGATGGTCATGGAGCATGTGCCACGTCCGCGCGAAACGCTTGCAATAATGCATCGACTGCTGAAACCTGGTGGCATTCTCGGCATCAGCGTTCCGAATTACGCTGGCTTGGAACGCCGGGTGTTCGGGCGATACTGGTCGGCCATGGAATTACCCCGCCACCTGCAGCAATTCACACCTGCAATTTTGAGAAAGCTGCTGCAGGAAACTGGTTTCACGGACGTCGAGATCATCTATCAACCCACTCTCGCTGACACCATCGGGAGCATCGGATATTGGTTGCGTGAACGATTTCCGAACTGGTCATGGGGCCCCAAGTTGGTCGATTGGTTCTTTCTCAACCCGCCGTTGATTGTGACACTTGTTCTGGGACCGTTCGCACATCTGCTCGCGTTGCTTCACCTCGGAGGTCGCATCACGGTTTTTGCAAGACGGTCCGAGAATGTGAACCCGTAATCGCAATCCTCATTCATTGTTGCACGCCACACAGTGGATTCGTTCATCCGGAAATTGCATCAGTGAGACCATGAACCTCTCGCAATTGTGACGTTGCTCGCCTGTCGCGAACTCGAACAGAAGTTTCCAGTTCAAGCGTCAAAGGGACACCCGCTGATCCGATTCTGGTGACAAGCAGGCGTGCCTCGCATCCCGGCCAGATGCACTGTTCGGATCCGTGTGCAGCTCATGTGACATTGCCTTTATGTTGCAGTCGGTTTGTCCTTCAGCGGGGCGGTCCCCCCTCTTGTCCAGGCTTTGGTCGCGGCATACACTGACCTCTTCATTTTCTTCGCCTCCCTGGCATCCGAATTGTGGCTGTGAACATGCAGAAAAGTGGCCGGTCCTGTTTGGTGACTGGTGGAGCAGGATTCATCGGAGCACATGTTGTTCGCGAACTCCTGCGACTTCCCGAGTTGGAAGACGCCACCATCGTGGTCCTTGATGATTTGTCGGGAGGATTCGTCGAGAATCTCCCCGATTCCCCTCGCTTGGAGTTTGTGAAGGGAAGCGTTACGGACTCACAGGTTGTCGACAGCCTCTTCGAGAAACATCGTTTTACTTACGTCTGGCACTTGGCGGCCTATGCGGCCGAAGGACTCAGCCACTTCATCCGCCGCTTTAATTACGAGAACAATCTGATCGGCAGCATCAATCTGATCAACGCAGCTGTTCGCCACCAGACGAAACGTTTCGTATTTACCAGTTCCATCGCGGTTTACGGCAGCGGCCAGGTTCCGATGTCCGAATCACTGACTCCATCGCCAGAGGACCCGTACGGGATTTCCAAATACGCAGTTGAGCTGGATTTGCGTTCCGCACATGAACTGTTCGGATTGGAATTTACAATCTTCCGTCCCCATAACGTCTATGGCGAGTTCCAGAACATTGGCGATCGTTACCGAAATGTCATCGGGATCTTCATGAACCGCCTCATGCAGGGGCAACCGCTGCCTGTGTTCGGAAACGGCGAGCAACAGAGAGCTTTTTCCTACATTGGAGACATCGCACCACTCATCGCGTCAGCACCGTTTGTTGACGGGAGTGCCAACGAAACATTCAATGTCGGTGCCGACCAAGCCATGTCGATCAATGAGCTTGTCGAAGCCGTTTCAGCGGCTTTTGGAATCAAAGCGCAAGTGGAATACCTTCCTCCGCGAATTGAAGTCGACAAGGCCTGGGCCGATCACTCAAAGGCCGCTCGTGTATTTAAGACGCACCATGAAACCCCAGTCGGTGAGGGAATCCGCCGCATGGCTGATTGGGCTCGCGAAGTCGGGCCTCGCAGCAGCGTCGAATTCTCGAACATCGAGTTGCCTCAAAACCTCCCCCCCAGCTGGGTCACGGCAACCAAGAAGTAAAGTTCCTGGGACTCGAGAAAACTCGCCGCCGCAAGCTGTTCAAGCCCCCTGAAACACTTCCCGCAGCTTGGCCTCATAACGAGGGAAATTCGCCTCGATCGAGTACTGTTGACTTGCGGTCTCGCGTGCGGCTGCCCCGACCGTTCGACGCAGCTTTTCGTCCGTCAACAATTGCCTCAGAGCCTGTTCCCACTCCGTATCATTTGATGCGATAAATCCGTCCCGCCCGTGATCGACGATTTGCGAATTGACCCCGACCGGCGATGCCACCGCGGGAATGCCAATCGCCATGTATTGAATCAGTTTCAGACCGCATTTGTACTTATCCCAGTCCTGGTTGGGGAACAACGGCATTAAACCAATATCAAACTCACGCAAATGCTCCATCTCAGTATCGCCACTCCACGCGACATGCCGAACGGTCACCCCACTGAGGTCGAGCGACTTCAGCGGTTCTGACTCAGGTGCAACGACGACAAGTTCAAACTTTAACTCGCGGGCCAGGCGACGCAGTGCGGGGGCTGCCACTTGCAGATACTGAATATTACCCGTCGTTCCGATCCACCCAATCTGGATCGGTCGATCAGGGTTTTGTGACCAGACCTTCTTCATGTACCGCGACATCTCGACACAGGTCGGCAGGGCAAACGTCTGCGGATTCCGGGCAGCGGCCCATTCCTGGATAAATGGATTGCCGCAGACGATGAGATCCGCCATTCTGGCCAGATGTTCAAATTTCTCGGGGTAACGGAGAAAGACCCCGTCATCCAGATCCAAAACGAATTTCGAAACAGTCGAACGAAACTTCATCTCCAGATCAAACGTCGGATTATCAAAGATTTCCCGCTCCACAATGACGATTTCATCTCCGCGAAACCGCGATTGCCACCATTGGAAATACCTGACGACTTTCTTCAGCAATTGACTCGGACGAAACCCCAGCCAGGGGATCCAGTCATACTTCTGGGGATAGCTGTTGGCCACTCGACATTGATGCCCCGCACGGCGAAAAAGAGCCACATACGGGTACATGCGAAAACGCGTCGAAGGTGCCCGGTCTCCCGAACACAACATCAACATCTTCATGGGTTCTTTTTCCTGGAAAAGAAGGGCCCGGTGGCCCGCGCGAATGACGTACGCTGACGATCCACCTAGAGACCGTTCCTCACGCCAAAATCGCCAGATCTCGACTCGTTAGACTTTTATCTCATAACGGAGTTACCAGACAGCCGCAACCTTCGCTGAAATGGGAATCGGGTCAATGGCCCGGGAATTGACTGCTGAAAGAAACTCGAACCGTTTGGCTCTGTCTCTGGAAAGACTCTGATTCAGTCAAATCATCGCTCCAGCTCGATTCCCATCGAACACGATGTCCCACTCTGCGGTTCTACTCACAACCATCTGTGTTTGTCCCAGATCGACGGCTTCTTCTGGATGGTGTCTTGCACATCACCGGTCCGAGAGGATAATCAACCGTGTGATGCGAGCTTGACAGACAAGCTGCATGTTCAGGTTGGAGAGTTGAATGACGAGGTTCCTGCGAAACATTGCATTGATGGCCCTCGTCGGTTCATTTCTGGCCGCGTGTGACGCGACTTCCGCTGACAAAGCTCAAATTCAACAAGCGATCGTCAAAGGAGCGGGCTATATCAAGCAGGGGCTTGCTCAACGAGGCAGTGCGATCAAATCTCTCTCCTACGTCGCCCTCTTGAAAGCGGGGGAATCTCCAGATAGTCCGCTCATGGCCGAAGCGGCGGCCCACGTCCTCTCCAAGACAAAGAGTGGGACATATACGCCATCCGCTGACCAGATCTACGAGGCTGGCGTTGATGCAACACTGCTAGCCGACCTCAACGGAGAAAAATACCGTCCGCAGATACAACTGATCGCAGACTACATCGTCGAAAACCAATCCCCTCAGGGGTACTGGAACTACCTTCCGCCCAGAAATGAACCAGCGAGAATCGGTGGCGACATCAGCGTCACCCACTACGCTTGCCTTGGACTCTGGGCGGCGGCACGCGCGGGCATCAAAATCGAACCTGACGTCTGGGTCCGAATCCTGAACTGGATGAATACCTGTAACAACGCTGATGGCGGGTACGCCTATAACCCCGGTGTCAACATCGGAGAGTTTCACTTAGATTCAACGCTCAACATGACCGTTAACGGCGTTGGTATCATGTGTATTGCGATGCTGAATCTTGATCCCAAACGGGTGCCCAACTTTGAAAAAGGCGCGAAATCGACCGCTACCAAGGATCCCAAGGCCACGAAAGAGCCGGCCAGGGAAGCAAAGAAGCCGGCCGGCGCGCTGGAGGCAGTCGACCTGGACAACGACTCGGAATCCTCCGAAACAGTGAAAGCCAGTACGGGCAGTATTCCAGAAAAATCCATTGCAAGATCCCGATCCGCTCTTCAATGGGTATCCGCTCGGTTTGTGACCGTCAACCGGGCCGCCCATGCCGCTTACTATTACTATTCACTGGAACGCATGGGTGCACTGGCCAACGTGAAGACACTCGATGGCAGAGACTGGTACAACGAGTGCGCGGAAGAGCTGTTAACTCGTCAGAATCCAGATGGAAGTTGGACCGTCTCTTCCTGGGGCGGCGCTGAACTCGACACATGCTTTGCGGTGCTCTTTCTGACTCGCTCGACGGGCAAGATTCTGAAACGAACGACCACCACCATGG
>CANJZR010000263.1 GCA_947479075.1 Planctomycetaceae bacterium | reverse complement strand
TTTCACGATGCTCACGAGTCGTGCGGTGCGCGAAGCCTTTGAGCTGGAGCGTGAGTCCGCCGAGATTCGCCAGCGATATGGGCGGAATCTGTGGGGACAGAGTTGTCTGCTCGCCCGCCGACTGGCAGAAGCTGGGACTGGTGTGGTCACAATCGATGCGCTGGCTCCCTTGCCCGGTCAGCCGGTGTACTTCAGCTGGGATGATCACGCGAATGCCCAGAACGGCTGGGACCTGGCCAAGGGGATGAAGCTGCGGGCTGAGCATATGGACCCGGCGATTTCGGCTCTGGTCGATGACATTCATGCTCGTGGTCTCGACAAACAGATCATGGTCGTGTGCGTTGGTGAATTCGGACGAACGCCCAAGTTGACACACTCGAACGGCTGCATGGGTCGTGACCACTGGCCATCAGCGATGTCGGCTCTGGTCGCGGGTGGCGGCATTCGCGGCGGACAGGTCATCGGTGCAACGACTTCGAAAGCGGAGTACCCGACCGAACGTCCGCTCAAGCCACAGGACCTGCTGGCGACGATTTATCGACACCTGCAGATTGACCACAATCATGCATTCGCGGACTTCGCTGGTCGACCGATTCCAATCTTGAGTGACGGCAGCCCGATTCAAGAGCTCGGGTAACTCTGGCGGGTTTTCCTCGTAAGGTACTCTCGATACGCCCGCCTGTTTCTTACGAGCCCCCGCCTATGAACCGCTTTCTCTGCGCTCTGTCTGGTCTGGTGTGTTTCGCGCTCCTCATCAGTCGAGCTGAAGCTGAGTCGCCGCCCTACAAGAAGAATCTCATTCCCAGCTGGGGGGATCTCTGTCTGGTGTATGGGCCGGGGACCGATGCATCGATGGACACGGATCGGGCCATGGAGAACATGGTCCGCCACTGGAAGGGACGGGGATTCACCGGGGTCTATCTGCGAACCGACCTTTCTCAGTTCCCACCTGGCTCGATCATTCGTCACAGCGCGAACACTCAAACGAACCCGACGCTGGCTGTGGCGTGGCACCTGATCGACGAGGTCCTCGCGAAAAACGATCCGCATGAGTCTCTGCGCAAGGCTGCGGAGAAGGTCGGATTCGAATACTGGATGTACCACCCTCACATCTACAGCGAAGGGGCTCCTGTGGATGTGGGCGTTCCGGGAGTCGGGCGGATGATCCCGTGGTCCTATATGCGGTCTTACCACCAGCAGCATCCCGAGGTGATCACGATCGACCGGGAAGGAAATCGCCAGTGGATGGTTCCAGAGTATGCCTACCCCGGAGCGCGGGCGGATAAGGTCGCTGAGTTCGCCCATATGGCGAAGACCTATCACCCGACGGGCATCATCGCCTCGATGCGGAGCGAATCGAGCCAGCTGATCCCGCCACCCGATCACGCCGATCAGTTTGGGTTCAACGCTCCGATCGTCGAGGAGATGCAGCGGCGGTACCAAGTCGACATCCTCACCGACCCGAGGTTCGACTGGAAGTCACCGCGATTTGCACCTGCAGACCCACTCGTCGAGAAGTGGCGAGATCTGCGGGGGTCCTACATCACGCAGCTCTATCGTGAAATCCGGGAGGCAGTCCGCGCCGCTGATCCAAAGGTCCGCTTCGCCGTCTATCTGTCGGGGGAGTATGTCGGCCCGATCATGGGGAATGCCAAGCTCGACTGGCGGACGTGGATCGATGAGGGGATCATCGATGTCCTGATCCTGCCTGCGACCTTTGAGGCGACACTCGATCTGGAGAGTGACAAGAAAGGGTACCTGACCAATGTGCGGGCTGGCACGGGATTGATCTCATGCGAGCAGGTGAAGCAGCACGTTCTCAACAGCCCGCACCCTGAGATTGAGGTGATTCAAACTGGGGCTTCGTCGTACTTCTACACGCCTCCCCCAGCGGGAGCCGATGGGTGGCAGTGCGATGCGTGGTATGACTCTTACCACAGTGCGTGGGACCAGCGCTGGCGGCAGTGGAAGCGGGATCTCGCCGAGCAGGGCCACATCCGATTCATTGAACAGAGCTTCGATCAGTTCCCGGTGAAAGGTACCGGAATCAGTGGAGGGATCGGCGATGGGCGGTACGATCCGCAGACCCGCACTTGTCCTGGAGTGTGGTTCCAGATTGGTAATGGAGGGGACGATCGCCCCTTCATCCAGTCCGAGGTCCATCGAGGTGACTCGGGTAACGCTCTCGCTTTGACCGGCAAGGACATCACCGGGCTGCACTACAGCTCGCCCGACCGCAGCCTCCCGACATCGCAACTGGACCTGGCCATCAGCAACGGCAACGCGGAGCTTTCCTTCTGGACGTACCGCGAATCGGACAAGACCTCACTGACGGTGTACTTCAGCGGGAACTCGAATCATGAACGCGATGTCGCTCTGCGTATCGCTCCCAAGACTGGACGGGTTTCACTCGCGAAGGGCGATCAGTGGATCGACAGTGAGGTCGTCGTGTCTCCTCAGCAATGGACACGCGTGACGATCCAAGTCGATGTCGATTACCGTACCTATACGGCGTCACTGGGCACTGAGTCCGGGCCGATCCATGAACCGATTCCATTTGCTCCGCCCGCCGAACGGACCGTCGTTCATCTGGGTGTCAACTTGCCGATCAAGGTGCCGTCGTACCGGATCTTTAACAAGGTGCATTTTGTTCCCGGAGAGGGATGTGATGAACCTGTCTATCTGGATGATGTGCTGGTGAAGTGGGTCCCGTCATTGCCCGATGCTCCGCCGGGCCGAGAGACGCTGCTCGATATCGACTTCGAGTCCACAGCTGTGGGGACCACGGAACTGGGATCGGTGAACGGGTTGAGGATCGTGCCAAGCGCACAGTCCCCCGAGCCCGTCTGTATTGAGAACACCACATCCTACGGACCCGGCGTGCATTGCTTGCGGGCTCGCGGTGGCGGGACGCTGGTTGCCGACTTTTCATCGAAGCTCACGCTGGAGTCCGCGAAGATGATCACGGTCGACTGGGATCTCTTTATCCGATCCGATCAGGGGTTCCCGTACCTGCTGCCTGACCCGACAACGCGATCACGCCACAGCGTGGTGATGGGGATTGAAGGAACCACCTCGGGTGATCAGGTGGCCATGATCGACTCTGCGAAGGGAATGTGGCGGATCTGGAATGGAGCCGCCTATGCCGACACCGACAAGCTGGTGCAGTACGACATCTGGAACCACGTCCAGCTCGCGATCAATCCTGCCAGCCGAACGTATCGCGTCACGGTCCAGCCGATCGGAGAGGTTCCGACTCTAATCAGCGAGGGGACATTGAATCCGGCGGTGGATGTCGGCGAACCCTTGAAGCTCGTGATCAAACCTTCAGCGACCGAAGGGCACATCAGTTGTTATGACAATTTGAAGGTGACGCGAGACTGACAGACCACTCTCAGCATTTGTCGACAAGGGACACTGCTGATCCAGTCTCGATCTGTGCTCATCGGTGAAATCCGTGTACCACTGATCTGAGCTTCGTGGTGCATGCAGAGAATTGATAAGCGAGGGATCGGTACACAGATGACACAGAGGGACACGGATTCAGAACGGAGAGGACAGCCATCAGCTTACCGATGAGCGGAAGCGATGGTCATTGCGACTCGTCGAGGGTTTCGCTCTGTCGTCAGACATTCTGAACCACAACTACCGACCGGCCGGGGTAATCCGCGGTCCGTCGTAACCCTGGCCGTAAGGCCCAGAGGCCCGGGTGGTGTTCCCGTTGTTGTACGAAGCGGGGACCCGTACTCCGGGTGTGTAGATCGGTGCTGGCTCGGAGGAGTACGACTGCCCCTGTGAGTACCCGGAGTCATCGGAATACCCTCGCTGCTGCGTCGATTCCGATGAGTTTCCGTAGCCACCATTGTGTGAGTACGGATCGTTCGACGATTGCGAGTTCCGGCTCGAGTACGGCGGAGGAGTCGTGATTCGTGGACTCATCTGCTGCTGATTCCAGCCCGAGTTCATCAACTGGCTGGGATTCTGGACCTGAGGTTGTTCCGGCGTGTAGGCTCCCGGAGTCAAGACTCTCCCCCAGGCGTTCTGATTGTCCTGAGCCGAGTTGTACTGCATCGACTGGCCGTACTGCTGGAGGCTGGCGTTCACCCCAATGCGAGGATCGGAATTCGTGGAGGCCTCATACGGGCTGTTGCCGTTGCCTGATAGCTGATGTCGTGAACCCTGGCCGGGGTAGGCCTGATCCTGGAAGTTGGTTCCCTGGTTACCAAGCGGACTGTCCAGCGGAATCTGAGGATTGAGGGGTTGTTCGAAGTTGGGGTTACTGAAGCTGCGACCGGTGGGCGCGTTCAACATCCCTGTGTTGTTGGGCTGCACGGTCATCTGCTCCGAGGGAAGCTTTGACAGGGCATCGAGATCGTGAGGAGCTGCGTCCATCGGCAGCATGCGCGTCGGCTGGGGATACTGACCGCCGTTCCACGTGCTGCCCGTTCCGGGCGAGAGACGGTTGCCGCCATCGATCTGAGGAACGTTGACAGCTGGCACGTTGAACATCATCTCCGGGCCACCCATGCCTGCGAGTGCGGCTCGGCGTTTGGCGTCTTCATAGGAACCTTGCTGGTTCGCTTGAGGGGCGGAGTTCGCGGCATCGGGCGAGTTGTACTGATTCCCTCCCTGTGGAGGATTGCCATACGTGTTCGGGACCAGCAACGGTCCTCGGCCATCGACCTGCTGAATCCCACCATTCATGGGCATCCCGGTGCGGGGATCGACACCACCGTTGGTCCGATGCAGTGCATGTTCGTTAGAACGTGGATCGCCGTAGCCACCGGAGGCTTGCTCGATATCACTTCGGTTCTGCATGCCTGGCTGCGGCGCCCCATTCGGATAGAACGTGTTCGCGACTGGCCGTCCCCCGGACATATTCATGGGTGGCTGGCCAGTTGCTGCCTGTCCGGGTGCGACACCGCTGTTGACCTGTGCTTCACCAGGACGCTGGTACCGTGGTCCGTTCGGAGACGGGAACTGTCCCGGTCCACCCGATTGAGTACCGGCAAACTGATTGGGGGCTACATACGGATACCCGCCCTGGGCCGGATTGTTGTAACCTCGGTTCTCCATCGGGTTCTGCCCCGCTGGTGGGCCCAGAACGAGCGGCGTGTTGTTCGACTGCTGAACCCGAGACTCGGCCAGTTGAATGGCTTCATCCCGCTCCTTGGCGAGCAGGTGCAATTGTTCCTTCATCTGCTCCAGAGACATGGGGGGAGCCGACGAATCTTCGAGAAGCTTCTGCCGCTGCTTCAACTCAGCCAGGCTTTGCTTGCGGGCGTCGGCCATCTGGGTGGCGAACTCGTTCGTGGTAATCGCTTTATTATTCTGCCAAGGTAACTTTCCCTGCTCACCTGGTTTCGCCATGTCGGGGCGTCCATTGGGGAAGAGCTGGGCCAGTTCCTGACGAACCTCGACATCATTCATCGCCCGACGGAAGGTCGCTTCCGCCTGGTTGTAGTTCCCTTGCTTCGCGTAGACATACCCCAGGTTCTTGAAGGCCTGGGTATTGGCGGGGTCAATCTTTGTTGCCTGAACGAGAGTCTTTTCACTGTCCGACAGTTTGTTCTGCAGCAGATAGGAGTATCCGAGGTCGCCGAGAACGCGACCGTTGTTGGGATCCTTTTCGAGGGCGGCCCGGTAATGCATCTCCGCAGAAGCAAAGTTCTTTTGCAGGTCGCACACGATCGCTAACCCGTGATGGGCATCTGGATTGCCCGGACTTTCGGCCAGCACTTGCTCATAGCATTGGTGGGCCTCTGTGAGATGGGTGGGACTCGAATCTTTGTAGTAGGCAGCGAGCGCGTTCTCGCCTTTATCCAGCAGAGCTTCAGAACTGCCCTCCTCGGATTTGGAATTCGATGGATTGGGGAGACCGGCTT
>CANJZR010000262.1 GCA_947479075.1 Planctomycetaceae bacterium | reverse complement strand
TCTCGATGCTGATGGCCCGGCGAGCCTGGAACCTGCTCTGTCGCGCGTTTCCAGTTGTACTTCGCGAGCCGCAGAACGTGGCTGCCCGCGGAGCGATGCTGCTCGGTTCTCATCTGGCGGGAGCGGCGATTGAGAACTCCATGCTGGGGGCGACGCACGCTCTGGCGAATCCACTCTCAGCACACTTCGGGATGATTCACGGGCATGCCATCGCAATCATGCTCCCCCACGTTGTGCGGTATAATTCCAACTCAGTCATTGCCGAGTACGGAACACTGGCCGAGGACGCCAAGTTGTGCGATCGCCAGGACCCCGAGGCGGGCGATTTGCTGGCGATGTTCCTGCGAAATCTGGCGACCCGTGCAGGATGTCCATCGTCACTCGTGGGGTGCGAAGGAGTCAGCGAGCTGGTCTCGACTCTGGCGAGTGAAGCTGCGTTGCAATGGACGGGTCAATTCAATCCGCGCCCGGTCGATGCCCCCTCTCTTCGGGAGCTGTATGAATGTGCCATGAAGTAAGCAGTCCTCGGTGTTCAGTCGGTAACGATCCGTGGAAGAGGCTGGTCTTGTCACTCGCTCTGCTCTGCGTATCGACGGTGGCAGTGGCCGGTGATTGGACGATGTTCCGCGCTGACCCAGCCTTACAGGGTGTTGCGACGGACGCCCAGATTCCCGAACAACCTCGGCTGTTGTGGGAGATCGAAACGGTCGATGGAGTCGCTTCAACGCCCGTGATCATGGGGCAGAATGTCTACGTCGGCACAGTGCAGGGCGATCTGCTGTGCCTGAATCTGGCGGACGGCAAGCTGATCTGGAAGTACCAGTCACTGCCTAATGCCAAGCCCAATGAACTGGCTCCCGCGTTCATGGCTCCGATTACAGTGACCGATGCTTTGGTCTTCGCGGGAGATCAGGAAGGTGGCTTTCACGCCATCAACCGCCTGACCGGCGAGAAAGTCTGGCGAGTCGAGGATGGTGGAGAGATCGTCGGTGGACCGAACCTCTATAAAGACCGCGTCCTCTTCGGCAGCCACAAAGGCCAGCTGACCTGCCTCGACCAAGCGACTGGCAAAGAACTCTGGAAATACGATACCGGTGGACCAATCAATGGGACGCCCACTGTCGCGGGGCAGTACACCTTCTCGACGAACTGTCAGGCCCCGTTCCTTAAAGTGGTCGACATCGAAACTGGCAAGGAAGTCAAAGATGTCAAAATTGAGGCGCGCCTGATCGCCAGTGCGGCGTTCCGGGATGGCGTTCTGTACTTCGGAACCGAGATCGGAGCGGTGTACGCTCTCGACTGGCAGAAGGGGGAGCTGGCCTGGACCTACTCGAATCCTGATCGCGATCAGCAGATCGACTCATCACCCGCAGTCTCGCAAAACATCGTTGTGATCGGCCATGGTGACAAACAGCTGCATGCCATCGACCGCCAGACCGGCAAAGGAATCTGGACTGTCCCCACGCGGGCGAAGATCGATGCCTGTCCAGTCATTGCCGGAGATAAAGTGATCGTGGGCTCAAACGATAAGCAGCTCTATCTCGTTCGTCTCAGCGATGGCGAGGTCCTCTGGAAGCACAACGCCGGTCAGGTGATTCACGGATCAGCTGCGGTCTCTGGCGATAAGTTTGTGATTGGGAGCGACAATTCCGGCGGCAAGATTATGTGCTTCGGGAAGTAGCTGTGACCTTCGACATGACGATAGACAGCGAACTGTTAGTCCGCATACAGGTTGTTCTGCCGGATATACATCTCCACGGGCCGCGGCGTTAGAAAGCGGATGCTTTGCTTCAGGGCCACACGTGAGCGAATCTCGCTGGCTGAGATCCCCATCGCAGGCATTTCGATAGTCCGAACAGTGCGGCCGGTCTGCTGCATCAGCTCATTCAAGCTCGACAAGTCAGGTTTCTCCCCCGCGCGGTTTACCGCCACGACCTGGGCAAGTTCGAGAATCCGGGCCGGGTCTTTCCAAGTCACAAGTTCCGCGATCGAGTCGGCTCCCATCAACAGAAACACTTCGCGAGACGGGTCGCTGGCCCGGATCTGCTCCAGTGTCTGGACCGTGTAACTCGGCCCCACACGTTCCAGTTCGATGCGAGATACACGAAACTCCGGGAAGCCTGAGACTGCGAACTCCACCATTGCCACACGGGCCTTGGCAGGAGTGGAAACACGCCCCTGTTTATGCGGTGGACTTCCGGCAGGGATGAACCAGACCTCGTCCAGCTGGAGCTCTTCCCGACAGCGTTCCGCCAGCAGCAGATGCCCATAATGGATCGGGTCGAACGTCCCGCCGTAGATTCCCAGTCGCATGCGATTTGACCTCGCGATAACTCATCGGTTCCGTGTCGCTCCCCGCCCACTGGGAGCTCGAAGTGGTTCAGACCCGGCGATACTTCAATGCGTGTGCCTGAACGTATTCTTCCAATTCATCGCGGCGGAAGACACTTGTCGTGGCCCCGGCCGCTCTCACGCAGCTGGCCCCCATGGCCGCTCCATAGGCCAGACACTCGACCGGTGCTGCCTGTTGCAGCAGACCATACAGATAGCCCGCGACAAACGCATCCCCTCCGCCAGTCCCATCGACCTGCTCCACTGGATATGCAGCGGCTTCGTACATCTCGAGGCCGTTGTAGAAGATCGAGCCCTGTCCCCCGCGCGTGATGATCACCGACTTTGCCCCGGCAGCGTGAAAACGGCGGGCCTGCTCAAAGGGATCATCCACACCGAGGATTAAACGCCCCTCGTCTTGATTCGGCAGGAACAGATCGGTCTCCGGCAGCACCTCCTGGAGCATGTCCCAAGCAGGAGCTGGATCTCCGATCACGACATCGAGAGCAGTCGTCACGCCCAGCTTCCTCGCGGTCTGGAACGCCTGCCGGACATTCGCACCCGAAAGTTTAGGGTTCAGGGCGAATCCACCGACACACAGGATTCGACACTGCTGCAACACATCTGCGGTGAGCGTTTCTCCGGTGAATTCGGCATTAGCACCGACCGCATGAATGAATCGGCGATCCTCGCCCAGCACATTTACGATCAGAGTGGCTGAGGTCTGCGTCGTGTCTGAAATGCCCAGGTGATCACAGCTGACGTGCTCGCGTTCGAGGGCAGCGCGAGAGAATTGCCCCATGGCATCCGCTCCGACCAGCCCGACAATGCCGACACGAGCATCGAGTTTTGACAAATCGATAGCCGTGTTGGCGGCACAACCTCCGATGGCCATTTCGATTCGAGAGGTCTTTGTCAGCCGGCCCGAATCGGGGATCGCAGGGATGGGAGCCCCCACAAAGTCGGCCACCACCAATCCCGCGCAGAGGATGTCGAACTTACGAGCAAAAGCGTCCATGGCGAGCAGTGTTCCGGAACGGTGTCGGCGTCAAAAAGAATTCAAGCGAGAGGATTCGGGGGGCAGTTCAGCGGTGGTCCACTGGCGATTCAAACTCGGGACCGAGAGTGACAGCGATCAGACTGACACACTCATCCGTCGGCACCCATTCGACACCTTCGGCACTCGCTGGCACAAGAACTGTCTCCCCTCGCTTCAGGGACAACGACCGTCCGGCGGACCGCAGTATCGCCTCCCCGGAGACCACGACCCAGGCCACCATACGTCCGGCGAGATCCTTCGGGGCGTAGGCCTTTCGCAGGTCGTATCGGTTCAGGTTAAACTTGGGAGTCGCCAGCAACAGAGTGACCGACGCCCCACCTGCCAGTGGCAATGTCGTCGCGGAATCCACAAATCCAAGTGGTCCGAGCGACCAGTCGATGACATCGAGTCCCCGCTCACGATGCAACGGACGGGCATGCCCCTTGGCGTCGCGCCGATCCCAGTCGTAGAGACGGAACGTGGAGTCGCTCGATGGCTGAACTTCAAGAAGGACCACTCCCCCCCGGGCACTGTGCACGGTCCCCGACGGGAGGTAGAGACAGTCCCCCAGATCGGGCACGAGATGGTTCAAACATAAATCGACTGTCCCACCATTGAGGCGGCGTTCAAACTCGACCCGATCAACTTCCGCCTTGAGACCGGCATCCAGTCTCGCCTCGCAGGAGGTCTCCAGCACGACCCACGCCTCGCATTTGCCGGGATCGCTCATCCCCAGACGTTTCGACTCATGATCGCCCGGGTGAACCTGGACCGACAGCGGGTCTTCGCAGTTCAGCAGCTTCACCAGCAGCGGGAACCGGTCGGGGCCGATGTAACGAGGTCCGGCGATCTCTCGTCGGCGCTGGTCCCACAAATCCGACAACGGGCTCCCTTTGAGGGGACCTTGCGAGACACGGCTGATGTGCAGGGGGTGACAGCTGAGTTCCCACGACTCCCCGATCGCACATTTCCCGGCGGGGAGGAGCTTTCCGAAATGGGCCAGCCGGTTACCCCCCCAGACCTGGGGGCGCAAGAACGGCTCGAAGACCAGCGGCTCCATGAGACGAACGCTTTCCTCGCCAGATCCTGGCCACGAACCCACAGAAACGAACAGTCTCGCCGACTGATTCAGACCGCAGAGGATATCGCACCCCACGACTTCTCGCACCTCAGATTGTGCCTCTGCCCGCCGTCCGATCGGCGGCCCAATCGGTGGTTTCCTAAGGGATTTCACCTCCCGGTCCAGAAGACACCGGGAAAATGCGGATTACTCCCGCCGTCACACTCGTCGAGATCTCGATTTCCGGCGAACTCTCCCGCCACACAAGAGTGACATTCGCCGTGGTGTGTTCCCGTTTCCCTCCCGATTTTCGTTGCCAGGCATTGCGAGATCAGTGGGAGTCTGAGACGCTCATTGCCGACCATGCATGGATTGCACCTCTGTACATGGACCAAGTTCAAGCACCACGGATGAACGTTGATGTTTCGATTTGCCTGGCGGAATCTGATCAATCGCCCCGTCAGGACGGTGCTCAGTGTGCTGGGTTTGTCGGTGGCGATTGCCGGGATGGTGGGGCTGTTTGCGATCTCGGGGGGGATCCAGCATCTGGTGACCCGGACATTTGAAAAGGTCCCAGGGTTGCTCATCCAGCAGCGGGGTGCCCCGATCCCGATATTTTCATCGCTGCCCGTCGCCTGGGAGCAGGAAATCTCCGCTCTCCCCGGTGTCGCCGTGGTCAACAGCGAGGTCATGCTGCGGGTCAATCTGATTGAGGATAAGCGCATCCTCAGCCCGCCTCGGTTTTTATTAGGGATCGATATCCCGAGCCGGCTTAAACTCCAGCATGGCGTCTACGACGAACACCTCGTCGAAGGACGTTTCCTCGGAGTCGAAGATCAGGGGACGTTGAACTGCGTTCTCAGTCGCCAGATTGCCAAGGCATTCGACCGCACAGTCGGCTCGACACTCGCAGTGAATGGAACCACATTCCAGATCGTGGGGCTTTATGACTGCAAATCCCAGTTGCTCGATGTGAACATTCTGGTCGACATCGACACCCTGCGGCGGCTGGGGCGGATCAGTCCCGACATTGTGTCGTGTTATTACATTGAGAAGCTTCCTGAAGTCAGCAACCGAGACTTGAAGCAGCGGATCGAGAAGCATTTTCAGGGACGCGAGTGGAAGCCATCTGGAGTAATGGACACGCTCATGCTGCTGTCAGGTGAGGGCCCCAATCCATTTCAGATGGTGGCCACCGCTCTCGATACCTGGGCGAAAGGTGGAAGCATTCCACCCGCCACATCACCGCCGACGGACTCAAACACGGGCGAGTCGAAAACGCTGGATGAGATCACGATTCCCTCCAGCGTGGAGGTTCTCTCCCCCGAGGACTGGGCGGAGCAGTTCAACGAATTCAGCGGAGACCTCAAGCTGTTCCTGACGCTGATCTCATCTGTGGGCTTTTTGATAGCCGTACTCAGTATCCTGAACACGATGCTGATGAGCGTCGTGGAACGCATCGGGGAGT
>CANJZR010000261.1 GCA_947479075.1 Planctomycetaceae bacterium | reverse complement strand
CATTCGATGAAGTGATGGCGATCCCTTCACGATCAAACATGTCTCTGGAGAGATCAATTAAACGAACATTGGGGCCGACCACACCAGCAATGAGTGCGTTCACTCTGCGTTGTCGTTGCTCGAAGTCGTCTTTGGTCAGGGGGACTTGATGCCCGCTCAATGAGAGCCCTTGGTTCTCCAGGAAGGCTCTCCTCAGGACATCGTGGTTCTGATCCGGAACCTGCTGAACGATCCAGATGGTGCAGCCGGATTCCTCGAGTTCTTTGATCAGACGCTCCAAACCGCTTCTCAAGCAGGCCTCTGATGTTTCTCGGCTCGGTTTTTCCGACGCGGAGCATCTCAGAAGTGGGTCGGTGAACCCACGCCCATTCAATTGATCGTATGGCGTTGGTCCCTCAATGAACTGAGACCACCTGGCGACAAGGAAAACATGAGGGATACGATGGGTTTTGATAAAGCTCAACACTTCGGAATTCCATTCCGAAAGCTGCTTGTCCCACGAGATGTAGGTCCCCGGAATGGGGGGGCGGCCTCCCTTGGCGGCGTTGATCCCCTGAATTCCGAGTTGTTTGGCAACGGCACCAAAAACCGGTGCTGCCACGTTGGCGTGGCTATCCCCCCAGACAACAAACGAGAACTTCTCGTCAGGCGACTCTTGTCCCAGAGTCAGGAGATCACCACTGTTCGTTTTCAGAGCAACTCGCTCTTTGGTGTCTCTAAACATCTGCCAGTGACTCGGGATCCGGTTAGGAAAACCAACCGTCTGAACCATGCTTCCAGAGAAGGCCAGCAGTGCCAGCGTGGTGACTCCC
This sequence comes from Planctomycetaceae bacterium, assembly GCA_947479075.1. Lineage (GTDB taxonomy): Bacteria > Planctomycetota > Planctomycetia > Planctomycetales > Planctomycetaceae > TH-plancto1. The sequence continues at coordinate 5,101 of CANJZR010000261.1, read as the reverse complement.
ACCGACGTCAACAACCGGGGGGGTGAGGTGAAAATGACACGCCGTCGGATCGGCTCCTCGACAAGCCACCATGCGGCGACTGCCAAAAGTCCCGAGATCATCAGAGCAAGACATCGCTGCTCGATCGAGGGTTCTTCGGCATCGGAAAGATAGCGCAGGAAGGCGAACACCGGCCAGTGCCAGAGGTAGAGTGAGTAAGAAATCCGCCCCACGAACACCAGAGGGCGAATCGAGAGCAGCCTTCCAATCGACGTGCTTTGTCCGGTGTTTCCCCAGATGAATAGAGCAGCTCCGGCCACTGGAATCAGAGCCGCTGCATCAGGAAATACCGTCTCACGACACATCAGACCGCTGGCAAGTCCGATGGCCATCAGACCTGCCCAGGCCATCATCTCGGCGACATATTTTGGTCGACTCGACTGACGTTGGAGAGCCACAAGGCTTCCGGCAAGCATTTCCCACGCGCGGGTTGGCAGCAAATAAAAGGTCGCTGAAGGCGATCGATAAACCCCATAGACGCTGATTGCCATGGAAACCGCAGCGATGCCCCACATCACGGCTCCCAGGCGGCGGGTCCCAGGCGGCGGGTCCCAGTACGAGTCAGGAATAATATCAAAAGTGGAAAAACGAGATAGAACTGCTCTTCAACCGCCAGTGACCAAGTATGTAACAACGGTTCCGTTTCAGAGTTCCGGGCGAAGTAGCCGCCATTGCTCCAGAAGTAGAAGTTTGACCCCATGAATGACTGAGCGATGGCCGAGTTGCCTAATTCTTTCAGATCCTCTGGCAGCAGCAGGAAATACCCAGCGATGAGTGTCGAGAGCACCATGATGGAGGCCGCTGGGACGATGCGGCGAATCCGGCGGATCCAGAAGTCCTTGAGGGAAAAGGCATTCTTTTCGACATCATTCAGTATCAGGCTGGTGATCAGAAATCCAGAAATCACGAAGAAAACATCGACGCCCACAAACCCTCCGGGGCAGCCAAAGTTTGCGTGAAACAGGATCACCGCCATGACCGAGATCGCTCGAAGTCCGTCGACCTCTGGACGATAGCTGAATGCTGACATGAATGGAGATGCCCACAACGAGGGGACGACAGGGGACCCGGGTCACGACGGAATTGCCCGGATGAGGCTAATCGCACCAGTGACCGATGTCCACAACATCACTAATCACAGGCACAGCCTCATTCAATTCCTCAAGTACAAGCAGGTGACTTCGGAGGTGTTGACAGTCCACATGGACCATCAACAATAGGAGTTCGAAACGGGCATGGCCCGACAACCCGTTCCCCGACACATCTCATGGATATCCCAATGGCTAGTTCTCGAGTGGTGCCGGTCGCAGTCATTCAACGACGGGCGGGCGAGGATCTGGAAGCTAACCTGGCGGGGACTCTGGCTGCGATTGAAGAGGCGGCTCGGCGTGGGGCGAAGATCATCTGCACCCAGGAGCTATTCCGCTCGAAGTACTTCTGCCAGAGCGAAGATTACCAGTACTTCGACTATGCGGAATCGATTCCCGGGCCGACTTCTCATGCTCTCGCCGCAGTCGCGAAGAAGTACAAGGTCGTTATCGTCGGCTCGCTGTTCGAGCGTCGGGCTGCGGGGCTGTATCACAACACCTCGGTGGTGATCGACGCCGATGGTGAGTTGCTGGGGATGTATCGCAAGATGCACATCCCGGACGATCCGCTGTTTTACGAGAAGTTTTACTTCACGCCCGGTGATCTCGGGTTCAAGGCGTTTCAGACAAAGTACGCCAAGATCGGCGTCCTCATCTGCTGGGATCAGTGGTATCCCGAGGGGGCCCGCATCACAGCGCTCAAGGGAGCTGAGGTGATCTTTTTGCCGACCGCCATCGGCTGGCATCCCAGCGAAGAGGACTCCACCAACAAGGCACAACATCAAAGCTGGGAGCTGATCCAACGATCACATGCGGTCGCAAATGGAGTGTTCATCGCGACTCCCAATCGAGTTGGTCATGAGACCTTCGACGGAATTCCTGGTGAAGGGATTCGTTTCTGGGGGCAGAGTTTCATTTGCGACCCTCGTGGGCAGCTGCTCCAAGTCGGTAGCGTCGATCAGGAGGAAATCCTGATCGCGGAGTGCGATCTTTCGTTCATCAATCAGCAGAGAACGCATTGGCCGTTTTTGCGGGACCGTCGCATCGATGCATATGGATCGATCACCGAGCGATACCTCGGGGATTAGCGGTCGTTCGGGCTCCGGGAAATTTTCCGGCTGGGCAAAGAGTGCTCGCTGTCGGGACAGGATAGAACAGCGAGCGGAAGCAGGCCGCAACCGCTCGCGGAGGGGTGAGTTTCGTCGAAACATCGATCCGGGTTGTCCGATCAGAAACCGTACGAACTCCCTTGTTCTTCCCCTCTGCGTCCCATGTCACACGGGTATTCCGGTGCCAGCCGACATCTCTGTCGGCGTCGGCGTTGGCTAGCACAACTGCCCGAGGAAACTCCTCAGGCTGCGATTCAACCATTGCGCCGTGCGCGGGCCGAAGCCGCATCAGCGGAGTCCACCGTCTCGACGGGAGAGGCGGCAACGTCCGCCGTATCCAGCATTATTCCTCGCCAGATGTGGGCATTGTCTCTACTGGTTGGATGTGGGCTGCTGGCTTGGGCGAGCGTGATTGGGGTGGGAGTCTGGCTTGATCTCCAGCAGATTGACCCGTGGCGAGACATTTTCGGTCTGCAGTCGGGCCGGCTGTTGAGGTTCTTTAACTCGACGGTGCTGCTGACCTGTTCCCAGCTTTCGTTTTTGATCCTGTGGAGGCGGTCGCGCAGCCGCAAGGATTTTTCTGGACGGTATCGTGCCTGGTTCTGGGTGGGAGCAGTCTGTTCGATCTTCTGTGTCGCGACAGTCACCCGGTTTCACGAGCGCTGGGCAAACTCTCTCGCCGGTGGATCGAATCTGGTCTGGCTGGAGGCCGAGACAGTCTGCTGGATGGTGCCTGCGACGACCTTGTTGTTGTCGGCGATCCACCTGATGCGACGAGACATGCCGTTTCGCTCAGCGAGTCGGCAATGGGTGCGGGTGAGCCGAATCGTGGCAGCGATGGCGGGGCTCAATATGCTAGTGGGGTCGCTGGTCTGGCCCAGGCCGTGGGTTTCTCCGATCAGTGAAGCACTATGCGCCTTGTGGCCGACGGTGTTTGCGTCATCGCTGCTCATTCATGCCCGGTTCGTGACATATGTGACGAATGAGGCTTCGCGTGAGTCTCTGCAGCCACGACAACCGGGTCGCTGGGAAGTTCGAGTGAAAGCCTTTGCCCGACATGTGGCGTTGATGGCACACGAAGAGTGGCAGATTCAACGTACCAAACGGGCCGCTGCGAAAGCAGCGAAAGCGACCAGAACAGGATCGAAAGAAACCACTTCGAACACCATCGCTGAGCAGCGTCCCGCAGTGAAGACCTCGGCGGCTTCGAAACGTCGTTCCCCTGCGATCAGTAAGACGACGGAACCGTTGGTTGAAGAGTCGCCTGTCACGAAAGCGGTGAACCTCCGCCCGATCAACCAGCAGTCCAGGGATCAGACCGCCGCTGACTCGAATGTGATGCCGCCGCTGCTCGTGCACCCGCCTCAGCCAATTCCACCGCCGCACTTTGAGATTACGGAAAGCGCCGTCTCGCAACGGGAAGACCTGACGGAGTTCGGTGACAACGAGACATTGCCTGTCGCCGAATCTGAATCCGAGAGCCCTTCCAGCTCGATTCCCGAAGGCTATTCCCCTGAGCGGTGGAAGAGTCTGTCCAAGAAAGAACGAAAACGATTGCTCCGATCGGAATCGTCACGGTGACAGAGGAGGGAAATCCCCCCCCCCGGCGAGCCGTTCGACTCATAGAAGTGCCTCATGACCCGTTCATGAACAGCGTCGCGATTTTCAAGTTCGAATCATCGTTTAAGCAGTCCGGTCAGGTGTCCAAAAAGTCGGAAACCGGATTCCCGAAGTTTGTAAGTCGTTTTATAGTATTTGTTTGCGATTTTCTGGGACGCTTGGCCGGAAACGAGTTCTTGAATTTTCTGCATTTCGCTATAGAAATGGATGTTCAGGGTCAAGTCTGACTTGCGTACTTGACCCCGGCGGGAAGTGGATTCCGCCGAAACAACATCGGGTTGGACTCTTTGAGAGAGAACAACTTCAAACAGGGAGGGTGATCATGTTGGTTTTGACCAGAAAAATTGGTGAGTCCTTGGTGATCGATGGTGAAATCACCATCAAGGTGTCACAGATCCAGGGCAATCGCGTCCGGTTGTGCATCGATGCTCCTAAATCGCATCGTGTTGTCCGATCCGAGATCCAAAAGGATGATGCTCCCGCTCCAATCGTTGCGCGGACGCCCAGCCGGATCGATACTGCCAAGTTGGTACCGACGAACGCCAAGTAATCACAGGCTCCATTCGACGGGCATCTCAGCCCTCGTTCGAGCAAATTGCTTCGAAGTCGAAGGGCGAGTCAGCCCGTCGAATGAAGCCCGGGCCACTGTGGATTTCTGCAACGGCTATCGGTTCTCAACCACCTGTTGTGCAGTGTATCGGACCTTAGCGAGTTGTGCGTATCGGTCAGTGGCTGCGCGGTATCCCGCAGCACATGCCACGCAAGTCGCATATCCGCTCCCCTTGAGGCCCAGGATCTCGTCGTATTTGGCGGGATCCAGGCCTTCCATCGGGCAGGTATCAATCCCCAGCAGTGCGGCACTGGTCATGAAATTGCCGAGTGCGATGTAAGCCTGCCGACTGGCCCACTCTCGCTGTTGTGTGGCGTTCAATCCGCGGACGATACCGCTTTCGATCATCTTCTTCAGTGGCTCGACAGCTGACTTGTCGATCAGCCGCGTTGCGGTAATCGAATCCATGTAAGTGTCGACATCCTGTTCGGTGATCTCGGTTCGCACGGTAAATACCACATAGTGCGAACTGTCAGTCACCTGGCGCTGGCCCCAGGAACTGCCGAGAAGGCGTTCCCGCACCTCGGCATCCTGGTTCAGCACGAGGAATTTCCACGGCTGCATGCCATAGGACGAAGGCGTCAGGATGAGAGATTGCTCCAGGGCACTCCACACGTGAGCCGGGATCTTGCGCT
>CANJZR010000260.1 GCA_947479075.1 Planctomycetaceae bacterium | reverse complement strand
GAGAACGACGACCGGGGCTGCGTTCCAGGTTGGTCAGCTCTCCGTGATCCACCCAGACCAGCTTGCACGTCCCACACGAATCGATGATGGCCCGCCCGGCTCCGTAATAGGGGTGGACTTCCATCTTCGCATGACAACCCGGGCACTCCAGCCGACGGTCGAATTCGGCTGGATGCGGAGGCGTTACAGCCATGTCCGGGCCAGTGTATGCTGCTCGCCGGTCTTCGACGACCTGGCGAAATTCGGTGCTGGAGAACAACACTCCCTGGCAACCGGGACACAGCGCAGCGGGGACTTCGTCCACCAGAGCGGTGACCAGCTCCGCATCGCAGGTCGGACAGTGCACGCCAAGCAACTCCCCCAGCGACAACACGCGATCAATCACCCCCGACACATCCGTCGCAGCTTGAATCGTGTGGCAAAAGGTACAAACCATCTGCGACAAGCCAACGGCTTTGGTGAGCGGGGCAGCACAGTTTTTACAGTTCATGAGCGCGTCGCGAGTCGGAGTTCAGTCGCGGCCCGCAAGTCAGGTGCGCAGCCCGCCGTACAAAACCCTAGCTCACATTGCCCAACCCATCGGCCCAAAAAACCTGCCGGCCCGCGGAATTCTCGCCCCATTGTCGGTTCTCGAAACACCTTCTCCGGCCCGCTCTAAGAGTCACTATCGCAAGGCCCATGGACCGGAACAGTGGCTGACACGCTTGGGGTGATGTGTTACCGTCCCCATTGCCTCCCCCGGGCGAATTCATCATTCATCTCCACTCCGGACAGACAGGAATGTCTGTCCCACTCATCAGCCACTGTAGAACAGACATTCCTGGCTGTTCTTCCTGGATGGAAGGCGAATTCCGAACTCGCTCTGGCTCACTGTACTCCGATGGAACTTGCACCATGTCCTCCCGCTACGCCGCACGACGTGACCGCTTCTGGAAGCTCCTCAAAGACACTGGGGTCAATACGTTTCTGGTGACGGATGAAACGAACGTGTCGTGGCTGACGGGTTTCTCGGGAGACAGCAGCTGGCTGCTGGTGGCGAGCGGGAAAGCGTTCCTGCTCAGCGACAGTCGCTACGAAACCCAGATCGCCGAGGAGTGTCCCGGGCTCGATGCCGTAATCCGCCGCACCGACCAGCGGCTGACGCAGGTCTGCGGCGAGGCGATCGGTTCGCTCAAGGTGAAGCGGCTGGGCGTCGAGGGTCACATCATGACGCTGGAGTCCCGCGACGCCCTCGCAGCGGTTCTGGGCAATGTCGAGCTGGTTCCGGTTTCAATGCGGATCGAGAACGAGCTGCGATCCATCAAGGACGCCGAGGAGATCGCCGAGACACGGCAGGCGGTGATGATCGCTGGCCGCGGATTCGACTTCCTGCGGGCGACCTTGCGAGCTGATCAGACTGAGCGGGATATCGCGTACGAACTGGAACACGCGATGCGTAAGATCGGGGCGGCAAGTGTGTCGTTCCCGGCCATCATTGCATCGGGGGACCGGGCTGCACTGCCACACTACCGCCCAGGTGATCGCCAGGTGGGTGGAGCCGAGATGATCCTGGTCGACTGGGGCTGCACGATGCCCTCGCACTACAAGTCCGATTTGACCCGCATGCTGGTCTTCGGCAAGCCGTCGGCAAAGTTCGCCAAGGTCTATAACACGGTCCTCGAAGCCCAGAAGCGAGCCATCGCCCAAATCCGACCGGGAGCCAAATGTGGAGATATCGACCACATTGCCCGCAGCTACATCTCTCAGCAAGGATTCGGCAAACGGTTCGGTCACAGCCTGGGCCACGGCATCGGGCTCAACATCCACGAACAGCCGCGACTGGCCCCCGGCAGCGAAACGATTCTGAAACCGGGAATGATCGTCACGGTCGAGCCAGGAATCTATCTGCCCGACTGGGGCGGTGTTCGCATCGAGGACGACGTGCTCATCACCAAGGATGGCTGCGAGGTCCTCTCGGCCCATGTGCCGAAGGAGCTCGATTCAGCGATTATGAGTTGGTAGTACCGGGGCGGTCGGCTGACTGTTTTGCTGCGAGTCGTTATGTTGCGGAAGGAGCAGCTGGCTCGCTCCTGTCCCTGTCTCTCACACAAGAATTCCGACCGTGCCGACCGTTGAGATTGAAGACACCTACGCCGAAGCGTTTCGCAGCATCTATGCCGAAGTGTTGATCACCGCCCGTGATCGCCGATGGCTTGACCACGCAATCAACGCAGCCACCGGGAATGCCAGCAGCTCGATCCTGTGTGACTGCGAAGCGGGCTTGGACCGGTATGTCGGACCCGGCGGGGATGAGTCCTTCGCCACGCCCGATGGTCGGCCGGGGGCGATCGTGCAGTTTCATGTTCCGCGATTCAAGAAGGACCGCGAGGCGGTGCTGGAGAAAGTGCTGCTGGCCAGACTCAGCCAGAACGTGCTGACCTGCCCGACAACAGCCTGCTTCAGCCTGCAGGACACGGAAAGCTACTTCAAGCTGGGGCGGAAGATTGCCCTGTTTGGCGACGGCCACCAGTTCCGGGACGTGCGATACGGCCGCAAGGTCTGGGTCCTGCCCATCATGATGGGCGAGTTCGTCATCGATCGCCGGTTCGGATTCCGTGATGGTCTGATGGGGGGGAATCTCTGGTTCTTCAGCGAGTCGGTCGACGCCGCTGTGGAAGCTGCGGAGCGATCGGTGGTCGGGGCTCAGAGCGTGCCGGGGGTGATCCTGCCGTTTCCGGGTGGAGTGGCGAGCAGTGGGTCTAAGGCGGGGAGCGCGTACTCATTCCTCTTTGCCAGCACGAATCACCCGTTCTGTCCGACGCTCCGCGAAAAGCTGGGAGATGTGTCCCGCGTCCCTCCCGGTGTGAATTCAATTAGTGAGATCATTATCAACGGGTACGATCTCGACACCGTGGCCCGAGCGACCCAGGCAGCAATTGAAGCTGCCAAGGACACTCCCGGTCTGATTCGAATTTCGGCAGGAAACTACGGTGGTCGGCTGGGGAAGAATTTCATCTACCTGCGTCCGGAAAGCCAGCCGCGCTGACTGGTGCCTCAAGTGAGTTCCGGCTGCGAATGAAGCGATTGGTCGCACTTAATGCGAACCGTTGCTGAAGTTCGGGAACGAAGAGTTTGGCTCCTTGAAGCCCCCTGCCCCAGGACTATACTTCAGATTCACAACCATCAGAGAGCCCTCGTGTCGCCGCACGATCGGGGGCGTTTTAGAAAGTGACCCCATGCGAGCGCAAGTCGGCAAACAAGCCCCGAGTTTCTCCGTCCAAGCCTATGACCGCACGAAGGATGGCACCGACGGACAGTTCAAGAACGTCAGTCTGTCAGACTTCAAGGGCAAGTGGGTTTGCCTCTATTTCTACCCCCTGGACTTCACGTTCGTCTGCCCGACCGAGATCGTGTCGTTCAACAAGGCTGTGGGTGACTTCCAGGACCGCAATTGCGAAGTCCTGACCGCGTCGACTGACAGTGTCTTCTCCCACAAGGGCTGGTGCGATTCGCACAAGGACCTGGCCCAGCTGAAGCACCTGATGCTGGCCGACACGACTCACGAGCTCTGCCGCGATTACGGCGTGCTGAAGGAAGATGCCGGGATCGCTTACCGCGGCGTGTTCCTGATCGACCCGAACGGCATCGTCCGCTGGCTGGCGATTCACGATCTGGGTGTTGGTCGCAACGTGGACGAAGTGATTCGCGTGCTCGACGCCCTGCAGACCGACAAGCTCTGCCCCTGCAACTGGAAACCCGGCCAGGCGACGTTGAACTAGTCGGTGGTGGATTCGCCCAAAGAACGACTCAACGGGGGGCCGACTTGCCCCCCGTTGTTGTTAATCGGGCCACTTTCTGAAAGTGTCCTTCGCCTCACCAACCCGAAGCGTCAGCGAGGGCGCGTCGCACGAAGGCCTTCTCTCACCAGTAGGACAGACATTCCTGTCTGTCCCGAGCTGCTATTCAGACTGCGTGACACATCGCGGTCCCGTCCAGACGGATGTCCCGCTCAATCCAGCATCTCCCAACAGATCATCGCCAGTGGCCGCTCGCCCTCGCTGACGCTTCGGGTTGGTGGATTGGCTGAACTTCTCGCAATCATTGATACAACCCACGAGAGCTTGAACTATGGCATTTCTGAACCCGGTCGAACCAGCTTCCGCTCCTGAGTCTGTGGCTCAGACCTATGGCCGCATTCAGGAAATGTTCGGCGGAGATCTGCCTGCGATGTTCCTGGTCTACGGGAATGTCGAGTCCTTCCTAAAGGACTTCTACATGAACTTCAAGAAGTTCGTGTACTCGTCAGGGGCACTCGACGAGAAGACGCGGGCCATCATCGCACTGGTCGTCGCCTGCCACTCGAAGTGTCCGGCTTGGGTGCAGTTCTTTCAGGCTCGGGCGGTCTCCCTCGGCTGGACGCAGACGGAAGTGGCCGAGGCGATGGCCGTAGCTGCGACGAACTACTGTTACAACACGTTTTTCAAATTCCGCGACCTGAGCGGCAGCGGGCTGTTCGAGGGGATGGGCGTGGGGCTACGGGCTCACACCTTTACCTCGGTTTCGCTCGATCAAAAGCTGGTCGAGCTGATTAACATCGCGGTCAGCGATATCAACGCCTGTAAACCTTGCACCAGCGGGCACGTCGACAAATCCCGGGCTCTCGGACTCAGCGACGACCAGATTCTGGAATGTATCCAGTGTGCGTCGACCATGTACGCCGGGTGTCAGTTTTTGAACGCGGCTGAGTGCTGAGCATCCCGAGAATCGTCGCCGCGTAGTCGCGCTAGCGATCGGGCTTGCCCGAAGTTTCGCCGATTACACACCGAAACCGAGCTTGCGCTGCACTGCCTGCCCCAGAGTCTCACGCACGAGTTCCACGGGGATGCGGTCGTAAACGCCAGCGAAGAAGCCTTCTACGATCACGTGCATGGCCTCATGCCGTGGCAGACCGCGACACATCGCGTAGAACAGCTGTTCGTCGTCGACGCGGCCGGTGGTTGCTCCGTGGGTGCAGCGGACATCATCTGCTTCGATTTCGAGGCCGGGGATCGCATCGGCCCGGGCATCTTCGCTGAGCATCAGGGCGTCATTGCGCTGATAACCGTCGGTCTTCTGGGCGTCCTTGGCGACCTTGATCATGCCGCGCCAGACGATGCGGGATTGATCGCGAAGAACTTCCTTGTAGAGCAGGTCGGATCGCGTGTCAGGAGCGTTGTGCGACTGCTGCGTGTAGTACGAGAGCAACTGACGATCGGTGGCGAAGGTGACGCCATTGACCTGAGCATTAGCTCCACGGCCATCGAGATGAACGTGCTGGTGAATGTGCTGCAGCCGGGATCCCAGAGCCCCTGCTGTCCACTGCAGCATCCCGTCACGGCCAACACGACCGACCTGATGGGCAAAATGGCGGACCTTGCTGTTCCAGTTCTGCAGCTGGACATAACGCAGACGAGCCCCCGCCCCGACCAGCAGTTCGACGGCTCCGTTGTGGAGTCCGCCCGTCTTGGCGTCCGCAGAAGCGGTCTCTTCGAGGAGTGTCGCGCTGGCCCCATCTTCGAGGATCACGATGGTATGCGACAGGTCGGCGACGTTCTCCCCCTGCAGGCCGATGAGGCTGTAGAGTGGGGCCTCGATCTCGACGCCACGCGGAACATACAGCACCGTACCGCCAGTCCAGAACGCATTGTGCCAGGCGGCAAATCGGTCACGAGATGACCCAGTTCCACGAGTCATCAAATGCGGCTGGAGGAGATGCCCGTGTGTGTGCAGTAGGTCGTTCAAACTGCCGAAGAGGACGCCCTGTCTGGCCAAGTTCTCGTCGAGTGTCGACTGGATGCGAGCCCCATCGACATGGACCACAGCTCCGGCGAACTGAGCCCGGTCCTGCATGAGCGTGCTGAAGCGGACTTCATTGGCAGCTGCTGTGCTGACGGCATAAGT